>CALGLY010000155.1 GCA_937959095.1 uncultured Saprospiraceae bacterium | reverse complement strand
AGTTTACCATCTCCTTTCATATCGACATAGGTATTCACCGCCCCTTCGGGTGCAGGATAGCCCGCCTCATTCTTGTAGTAGGTGTGCTTTAAGCCTAGTTTATTGATAATTTTTTCTGTAATTACATCCGCATGATTGCCTTCTATTTCATCCATGATAAGGGCAAGCAATACCGTGTTCGTATTGGAATAGGACACTTTGCTCCCTGGCGCAAAGTCCGCGTCCTTCCCACATATATAAGCTAAGTATTCTTCTGTCGTGAATTGTCCCTGCAAATCATGGAAATAGTCTGTAATATGCTTGGTGTCCTCTATGAAATCAGGAACACCTGCTGTATGATTCATCAATTGGCGCACAGTAGCAGTGCTAAGATTGGGCAAATCCTTACATACCCAAGCAGGCAGATAAGTATCAATCGTTTTATCAATATCAAGCTTCCCTTCTTCCATTAGACTCATCGCAGCTACCGCATGATAGGTTTTTGCTACACTCGCCGAATGAAAAATGTGGCAAAGCTCCATCGGCTCTTGAGTCTCAATTTTTGCTACACCTCCTGCACTCATCCATTTCCCTCCTTCGGGTGTATAAATGACCATGGAGAGTCCAGGCATGCCATTTGTTATATATTTATCCAAGATAGATTGTAGTTCCTCCGCCTTCGGATGTACACTATTATAATCATAGTCCGCCGTGCAGCTCTCTAGTGGCGCTACTATTTGTTTGGAACAATTTTGTAAGCAACAGGCAAATACAATTAAAAAAACAATCGAGATATTTTTCATTTTTACTTTTTTTTGAATGGGTGATTTATTTTTGAAAATTCAAGCGAGTTCCTAAATGCAATAAAGTATGTGGCAAGACGGCTTGAAACTTAGAATAAGGCAATTGGAACCAACCTTCGTAGCGGACAAAAGGCGTGAGTACATATTTATCATTAATCGGCAATTCATAGCCGCCACCAATACCAATGCTACTTATAAAAGAGCCTTTGCCAGACTGCTTTATCGTTTGGTAACTTCCATTTTCGAGGGCGAAAGTTTCGTAGGCATTAAAATCATGGGCATAGCCTGCGCCTAGTCGTACTTCGCCTACTAAGCCACTTGCAGCCGTGAAGCGTTGGATAAAATCTGTTTTTATCCAAAGGCTCGTATTGAGATTCTCGTGATGATACCATCCTATTTGTACGCCCTGATGCGTGGAACTAAGTTCTTTTTTATTGTAGGTAAATTCCGTGCCGATAGCCACACCTATATTGAGCGGTAGCTTGACAAAACTCTTGAAGGGTAAGCCGATAGAATGGCTATAAACACTAATTGTGATGGGAGGATTTTTAAAGAAATCGTTCTGTGCTTGAAGGAACGTCCCAAATAAGCAGAACAGAAGAAGAAAACTGGTGATTTTCATAAACGTTGCAATTATTTTGTATCGAAGTGATTAGATGATTTCTGACACAAAGTTGCAACGAAATCCAATAGGTTCATTGTAAAAATTAGACACTCATGATATGGCTGGGCATATTGGCATTGGATTGTAGAGTTGCACGATAGGCAGTCGGCGTTTTCCCTGCAAATTGCTTAAATTCTTTCACGAAGTGAGCTTGGTCATGGAAGTTGTAGTCGGTTACTAACTCCATCCAATCGAGTTGTTTCTGGTCTTCAATCGCACCAAGGAGGTGCTTAAAGCGCGTAATTTGGATAAAGCGTTTCGGGGAAAGTCCTACATTTTTATCAAACCAACGATTGAGGCTTTTGTAGTTGGTGTTTAGCTTTTGGCAGAGTTCTTGCACCGTAATCAAGCCTTGCTGTTGCTGGATATATTGGATACCATGATCGAGTCGATGATGGAGGTCGCTAACTTGGTATACTTTACTTAAAAAATGCTCTAAGGTAGCTATTTTAGTCTTATTAGTTGGCTGTCCTGCTAAGCGTTCATGGAGATTTTCGATAGGCGAATCTTTAGGAAGAAAATCTTCTAATTCGATGTAGTTATTGAAGGCTTTTTTTAGCGGTATTTTCGTTAAAGGATAGACACCATTCGGATGAAATCGAACATTCAACAATAATACATCCTGCTGATAATGAATATTATATACTTTATCGAAGTGCCCAATGAAAGAACATCTATTCAAATCAAGGAGTGTCGTTTTTCCTAGATCAAGTTGAATGTTTCCTTCAAAAAGAAAAACAAAATCCATAGCTGTTCTAGGATAATCATGTAGACTGTTAGAATGTGCTTTCGCCTCCATTTTCCAAAAAATATAATGGCTAATGAATGGACGCAAAGCTTCCGATGGATAATATATTTCGTGTTGTAGCATATCAATAAAGATAGATACTTTTCCTAAAAAATTGCATTAGTTGCTCTCCTCCTTCATATGCTCGGCAGCAGCAGCTAATTCCTCGTAGAAGGATGCCCCATATTTTCGGATAATCGCTTCTTTTAGAAATTTATAGACGGGTAGTTGTTCTTTCTTGCCCAGTTCGCAAGCAGCCGAGCAAATATCCCACCGATCGTAGTTGAGTGCTTCAAAATTCACCTCTTTATTTTTATGCACTCGAATAGGATATAAGTGGCAAGAAATAGGCTTATAGAAATCGGTTTTCCCAGCACGATAGGCTTGTTCGATGCCGCATTTAGCCGTGCCAAGTTTGTCCCGCGTCATGAAGACACAAGCACCATTAGGCATTAGACTTGTACCATATTCTTTTGACTCTTTGTAGTAGCTATAAAGTCCCACTTCTTCTATTTGCTGAATAGCGACGGCATCCAAAAAAGGCTTCACATCTTCGTATATTGCTACTAAGGCTTGTAATTCTTCCGCTTCGAGCGGCGCCCCAAAATCACCTTCCCAACAACACGCACCTTTGCAAGCCGTCAGATTACACAAAAACTGTTCTTCGATAACATCAAGGCTGATGAATTTATCTTGAATGATAAGCATTTTATGATTTCTGTTTTGTTACTACACAATTCTTATGCAGCATTTATTCAAATCTATACAAAAATACAGAAGACTTCTGAATTTTTCATCCTCTTTGATAGTAGAAATAATCTCTTTTCTCGTTAAAAATGGTAAGTGGTAAAAGTAAAGCTTTTTGAAAAAGCTCGACTTCTGCAAACGCCCAATGCCTAGCAGTTTTATACTGAAAAGGGAATAAAATCTATTCGTCATAAAAAAGACGAATTTATCC
>CALGLY010000154.1 GCA_937959095.1 uncultured Saprospiraceae bacterium | reverse complement strand
CTATGCGCTGGAAGAATATATATTTTTTCTAGCTCACAATTATTCAAGGCTGACAATTCGGACGATTTATAGTTCACTTTCAGAAATCCGACGTTTCCCCCTTTTCTTGAATGAAAAAATATTTAATATCCGTATCTACCAATTGTTCTTTCAATCGGTTTGTACTAAACTCTTGTTCTAGGTACAATTCTAAACCATCATTCATCCAATGGTTAGCAAATATTTCTGTATAGGATTTCGTGCAAACCGCTTGCAAAGTCAAAATATCGTTGATGAAAGCCTGTTTAAGTTCCATTTCTTTCTTTTTATCTTAGAAAGCCCCATAAAACAGAAAGGCGCAGCATTAAAAAACGCTGCGCCTCCATGTCTCTATTTATCTACTAAAAAGTAAATTCATAATTCTATTTCGACAAGACCACGCGCTTACTCTCTAGCAAATCGCCCGCTACTTCCAACTGATAGAAGTAGATACCTGCAGCCCAATCGCTGCTATTCACTCGAATATGATCACCTTGTATTGGTGCTTGATAGACCTTTTTGCCGAGGGTATTAAAGATATGTAATGTCCCTTCTGCAATCGTACGATCTAGCTGAATGGAAATATTGTCACTTGCAGGATTCGGAACAGCATTGTACTTAAAACCTGCTTCGTCAATAGAAATTACATCCGTCGAATTATCATCGCGGACTACGATAAGTTCCATATCATCCATGTAGAAACCATCGCCTTCCCGAAAACCATCCGAAGAAAGTTGAAGTCGAATTTTTATATCTGGATTTCGATCTAAAGAAGGAGCAATATCCAAGTATTCTGTAATGTCTATATCTTCTTGCACCCAATTAGATTGTTGATCTACATAAGCTCCTCTAATCAATTCATCTGTATGGTCTGTGCAAAGCGGAAAATAACCTGCATCGCTAATATTGATAAGCACTAGTGCATAATCGCCGAGTTCTAAGTCCCACTGTGCTTGAAAACGAAGTCGAGCACTCGTAACGCCTTCTAAATCTATCGTCTCCTTCATGTCTGCACTAGCTAGCATATTGAACGCATACATACCATTAGGCGAGTCGGTGAGGCTACTTGGTGCAGATACATATTTCTCTTCGGTGAGTGCCCATTCCCCTTCCCAATTTTCTAGCGTTGAAATATCATCTACAAATGCAGGATCGGCACTGAAATAAGTTTTGCGAATAGTATCTTCTTTCGCATATAAGCCATTATCGACACTCAATAAAAATACGACTTCTTCGCCATCGACGATATCATCGGCTAAGGTATATGCAATAGCACCTTCTGCACTATCCAAAGAAGCTAAGCTGTATACGTTCGCTACATCTATGCTTACGATATTGTCGCTCAAAGGAATCAAATCTACTTGCACATCGCCATCTTGTAAGCCAATATTTTTGATACTATACTTAAATTCATGTTCCAAACCAGCTAAAGCCTCTACGTTCGACTCTTCCAACAAAGGATAGGTATGCGCCACATAAGCGGTAATGAAATTCATGAGAAGTGCATCTTTGCAAAGTGTTTCGATGCGACTAGCCGATGGCCAAAAACCATCGAAACCCTCTCCCACTTCTGGAGTCATGGCATAGATTTTAGGTTTCACATCTGTTTCAGCATACATCCAATCATCCGAATCGCCATTCACGGTATAGCCTACTGTTTCCGAACCAGTGCCTTTAGTATAGTCATTCTCTAAAGTCATCGCTTGAGAAAGTGCCGTGAAGGTAGGTGCATCTTCGGTTGGTGTATCTGAATAACCCCAAGGATAAATCAGTAAGTTGCCGAAGGTATGATAGTTCAGTGCTACTAAAAATTCATGCTCATTACAGAAATCGCGTACTGCTTGTGTTTCTGGTTCTGAAAAGCCACTTGGCCCACGATAGGTTGCCGAATTCTGATTTGGAGAAGAACCACTATCGTCATATGCCCACTTATAACCATAGTTCCGATTCAAATCTACTCCGAAAGAACCATTTTCATTTCGGCGCATATTTTTTCGATGCAAACCGCCACCATTCGGGTTCGTTGTTTGATTATGAACATAGCCATCCGGATTGATACAAGGAATAAAATAAAGTGCTGTATTATCAACTATGTGACGTACATCAGAATCAGTCTCGTAATTTTCCAGCAGATACCACATATAGAAAATCATCTGTGAAAGTCCTGCCGGTTCGCGAGCATGGTGCAAAGCGGTATAGAGTACTTCGGGTTCATCGGTCTCATCCGTATTAGGATTGTCAGAAAGGCGCAACCAATAAATCGGACGACCTTCATGGGTGACAATATCACCTACTGGTGCTTTTGCACTTAGCAAGTTGGGATATTTCTCCACCATTTCATCGAGGGTAGCAAGCATTTCTTCATAGGTGTAGAAACCGCCCATGGTGCCGCGCTTGAAATTTTCAGGGGTCTCATATTCGTTTTCATCGCTTTCATCATCGCAACCCGCGCCGCGTTCTTCAGGTATTTGGCGAGCAGCTTCATTCGTGTAATAGGCTTGCACATCTGGAATTAAGATTTCCGTCTCAAAACCTGCTGCTTTTATCTGAGCGATTTCTTCTTCTGAAAAATCACTAATAAAATGCTGATGTTTTTCCCATACGCCATGCTCTACATCTAGCCCCATGCGAGCAAGTTGCTGAATATTTTGTGTCGTATTTAGCTTGATTTTTACTTGAGCATAATGATGGTGGTGATGGTGATGTTGTGCAATCGTGATGAAACTGCATAGCATAAACAATAAGAGTGATCCAAAAATCCGCATTGTAAAAGTATTTTGATGATGTATATGTCAATGTCTTCGTCAAATTGAAAATTATTAATGCTTCATTTAACGAAGCCCTTGATGTGTGTAAGTAAATTTGTTTATTTGATTACTTGCCTGCTTTAAATTTATCTGCTACAAACAGACAGATTTAGTGATTTAGCGTTTATTTTATTTGCTACAAAGATAGAATTTCCTCCCCGAATGCTTGTTAATGAATTGTCAGCAAAAAGGCTTTCTTATCAAAACGAACTATTTTCAAAAAAAATACAATAAGCTACTCATTCTTCTAATCGGGCAATCGCCAACTAATCCCTATCGCATAAAAATTGAAATCGCTATTTAGTCCTGTACCAAAAGAAAAATCGAACTGTAAATTGGGATTTACAAGATAAGTGAAACCACTATCGAAAGCACTAGCAAATTCATCGAATAGAAACCAATCTCCATATACTTCCACAAAGAAACTCGTCTTTTCGGTCAGTCCGAAACCGATAGAATAGGTATAGGTGAGGGCATTATTATCTTCTCCAAAATAATCTAAACCTAGATTGTAGGTAAATCCAATTCGATTATTCACAGGATGGGAAAGACTTAATTTGTGTCGTGTCCCCACTTGATCGGCAGTAGAATTGGCCGTACCTGTGGGAGTGATAATGTAGCCTAAATAAGCCAACTGGATAACCTCTTTATTCAGTAAACCATACTTCAAGCCAAGTTCTAAATCACTAATACCAAGTTCTCCTGTTTCTTTCAAGGGCGTTTTATAATGATTAAGGTTGGTGATGAGACGAAGCTCTAAATTATTAGCTACGCCATATCGAAAAAGACTATTGTTGATATTCCATATTTCCAATGAATTATCGACATAAAAAGAAGCACCTGTTTCTATTTGCAAATAATCCTTAGCTATTGTCATAGAGCCATCTGATGCACCTGGTCGATCGGTGCTAATGTTTTGGGCATATCCGCTCCAGAAAAAAAATAAGGCACCTATGAGTAAAATATGTTTTTTCATTTTTATGAATTTTATTCTATGTCACAAAAGTAATATATTTTGTCTTCTTTTGACGGCTTTTTAACATAGTTGCTATTTCTGTTTTCAAAAATCTAACGCTATTTTTGCGTTTCGTGTCTTTGTTTTTTACTAAAATGTTATTTGGGATTTATAATTTTACGAAAATTACTATTTTACGAAATCTAAAGATTCCAAACACTAGCACGGAATAATACTTTTTATAGTTGCGTATGCTGAAATCACTACTGAAATATTACCCAATATTACTAAGCTCTTCCCTTATTATATCTAATTTAAGCGATGCTAAAGGCGGCAATAAGCTGCATTTAGACTATATCGCTATATCTATACTGCAATCTAGTTTTTTTACAAAATCAAATATACGTATGAAGTACTTTGCTAAACTGAGCCTACTATGTGCTGCCTTCTTATTGATGGCAAGCGCAGCAATGGCGCAATTCACAGCAAATGGTACAGTGACTGATGATAGTGGCGAACCACTCATCGGAGCTACTGTACTTGTAAAAGGAACAGCAATAGGAACTGTCACAGATTTTGACGGTAACTATACGCTATCAGTTCCTAGTAGCCCTGCTACTTTGATTATTTCTTATACTGGCTATGCTGGTACGGAAGTAGAAGTAAGCAGCGGAAATCCTACGGCTAATTTAAGCTTAGCAAGCGATGTTGCGAACCTAGACGAAGTAGTTGTCACGGGTTTTGCATCGAGTGTAAAGCGTAAAAACTTAGCGAATGCCGTAGCATCTATCGGATCGGAGGAGCTTACAGGAGTAACTTCTCAAGCTACAATGGAGGGTTCATTGTATGGTAAATTTACGGGCGCAGAGATTCGCTCGAATTCAGGTGCGCCGGGTGGTGGTATGTCTGTACGCCTTCGTGGTGTCACATCTATCTTCGGCGACCAACAGCCACTTTACATCGTGGATGGTGTATACATGGATAACAAAACGATTTCATCTGGTACGAATATCGTAAGTGCAGCAGCAGGTGGTGGTAACTCAGCCAGCAACCAAGATGATGCATCGAATCGTATCGCTGATTTGGATCCAGAGGATATTGAAAATATAGAAATCCTAAAAGGAGCATCAGCAGCAGCAATTTATGGCTCGCGTGCAGCAGGTGGTGTGGTATTGATTACTACTAAGAAAGGAAAAGCAGGCGAAACAAATGTGAACTTCTCTCAAACAATTGGTACGGTTTCGGCTATTCGCCTACTAGGTACTAGAGATTGGACTTCAGAAAGAGTAGAAGGTGCTTATGGTCCTGATGCAGCAGCAGCGTTCAATGCAGGACAATTCACAGATTATGAAAGTGAATTGTATGGTGGTTCTGCACTACAATCTACCTCTCGTTTAGAGCTTTTAGGAGGTACTGCGAAGACGAACTTCTTTATTGGAGGTACCTTCTCAGATAATGACGGTATTGTAAACAATACAGGCTACAAGAAGTCATCTATTCGTATGAATATTGGCCACAAATTATCAGATTGGTTGAAAGTAGATGTAACGACAAATTACATTGACTCTCAATCAGATCGTGGGTTCTTTAATAATAGTAATACGAATGCCACTGTTGGATATGCACTAGCATTTACGACACCTTGGGAACAACTGCAAGCAGACAAGGATGGTGTTTATCCTGCTGGAGGTGCTGGTTCTAATGTATTGGAGACGGTAAATTTAATCACTAACCGAGAAGATATTAATCGTTTCTTGGGTGGTGTTACAGCTACCTTCGATATCATGCAGACGGATAACTCAAGCCTACGTTTGGTAGCTAGAGGTGGTCTTGATCAGTACACCCTACGTACTACTGCTATTTTCCCACAAGCACTATCATATTACCGTTCCCCTGAAACATTGGGTGGGGTATCTGTTAGTGGTTCTTCTGTCAATCAGAATACGAACTTGAGTGCCTTTTTGGTACACTCTTTATATACGGATTCTGGTTTGAGTTTCACTACGCAAGTAGGGGTTACACAAGAAGATTTCCTATTAAATACGGTAACAACTACCGCTACAGGCTTGAATGGTTCGCAAACAAATGTGGATCAAGCAGCTAATTTCTTGACTTCGCAGTTTATTCTTCCACAGCAGGATAAAGGTTTCTTTGCACAGGAAGAGATTAACTTCGATGATAAAGTTATTGCAACGGTTGGTATTCGTGCAGATAAGTCATCAAACAATGGTGATGCTAACCAATTGTACTTCTATCCTAAGGCGAATGTTGCTGTTAATTTAGCAGAATTTGATGGACTGAATGATGGTATCTTCAACCAATTGAAAGTACGTGCAGCTTATGGTGAGGCAGGTCGTTTTGCAAATTTTGCTGATCGCTTCAACCTATACAATGCAACTGCTATTGGTGGTCGTTCTGGCTTACGTTCTTCTACACTATTGGGTAACTCTGGAGTAGGACCAGAGCGTCAAACTGAATTAGAGTTTGGTTTGGATGCAGCTATCTTAGATAATCGTGTAGGACTTTCTGCTACTTACTACATCAAAGGAGTGGATGATTTATTGATGCAACAACGTTTACCTACTTCTTCAGGTTACACTGCGCGTGTATTGAACGTAGGTTCATTGGAGAATAAAGGTATTGAGCTAGAGTTAAATATAAATCCAGTACGTAGCGAAGGCTTCAACTGGACAACAGATTTCCGCTGGTGGAAGAACAACTCTGAAATTACACGTCTAGATATTCCTGCTTTCAACCTTGGTGGTTTTGCAGCTAGTCTAGGACAGTACCGTATCGAAGAAGGAAGTTCTGCTACTCAGATTGTAGGTTCATATAATTCAGCAGATTGTGAAACTGCTGATTGCTCTGATCTTGATCCAAATGGTGATGGTTTCCGTGTATATGGAGATGCTGAACCAGACTTCAACCTAAGTTGGTGGAATGGTTTCAAAGTTGGTAAGAATTTGGATGTAAACTTCTTGTTCCACTGGAAGCAAGGTAGCGAAGGGGTGAACTTGAGTACCTTATTATATGATCTAGGTAATACGACTTGGGATTTTGATGATACTACCTTAGACCCATCGGGTGAGCAAGGAAATGGTACTTACCGTACTAGCCAATGGCGTAGCGGAAATGCTGGACCTTGGATTGAGGATTCTAGCTACATTCGCCTTCGTGAAATAGGTGCGTACTACACGATTCCACGTTCTTCTTTAGGTGATATTGCAAGCTTGAAATTGGGTGTGTCTGGTCGTAACCTAATCAATATTTTCGACTATAATAGCTACGATCCAGAAGTATCAAACTTCGGTGGTAACGTATTAGCGAATGCAATTGAAGTAACACCATTCCCAAGTTCTAAGTCGGTTAATTTCCACTTAAAACTATCCTTCTAATTTTTGATAAATGTTGATTGGAGCATCATGTGAATAGGAATGAGCGGATGAAAGATGCTATAAAAAACAAATTATTGAATTATCCAATTATCAGAGTTGTTCAAAAATAATAACTTGGTATATGAAAATATCTTTTCGCGCTATATTTTAGCTTTTTTCTCGTCCATAGCTAAGGCTATGCATTCCAAAAAGAGCTTCATCTAGCACAAAAATCTAAATTTCATATTCGCAATTCTTATTTCTGAACAACTCTATCGAATAAACAGATTTTAAATGAAATCATTTATTAAAATATTTTGCCTACTCTTCGTTTTCAGCCTTGCTTTTGTAAGCTGCGAGGTAGAAGATTTTGGCAATCCTAATGCTCCTACAGCAGAAGATTTGCTGGATGGAGCTTCTTTAGCCGATTTGCAATTATTAGCTTCTGGCGTAGAGTCCATCCTTCGTACTGATATGGGCTTTCACTACAATACCGTAAGTATGGTAGGTCGTGAATATTATGATTTGCGTGGTACAGATCCACGTTATACAGGAGAATTATTGGGTGCAGATGGTGCCGTATTAGATAATAATGGCTTCTTGACCACACGTAGCTTTTCGCAAGTATATCGTGTAGCACGTAACACTAATAATTTCGTAGGTGCAATTAGCAACTCTTTAGCAGGTTTGAGTGATGCAGAGAAAAATGGACTTGTTGGTCTTGCAGAAACATTAAAGGCATACTCTTTGTCGCTAGAGCTAAGTCGCCAATACCAAAATGGTATCCGTGTAGATGTAGCAGATGCGAATAACCTAGGCGCATTCCTAAGCTACGAAGGTAGTTTGGATGCACTAGAAGGAATGCTAGATGATGCTTATTCTAAGCTAACAGCTGCAGGTGAAAGTTTCCCAGTTGCGTTATCTTCTGGTTTTGCAGGTTTCGATACGCCAGCAACCTTCGCACAATTCAACCGTGCTATTGCAGCTCGTGTGAATCTGTATCAAGGAGATACAGGAGGAGTGACTACTGCATTGGGGCAATCCTTCATGGATATGCAAGGAGACCTAAAAATGGGCGTATATCACGTATTTGGTTCAAGTGGAAACGACATAACAAATCCACTAGTAGTAGTACCAAATCAAGATCAGTTCATGGTACAAATGGGCTTCA
Source organism: uncultured Saprospiraceae bacterium (assembly GCA_937959095.1). Taxonomy (GTDB): domain Bacteria; phylum Bacteroidota; class Bacteroidia; order Chitinophagales; family Saprospiraceae; genus JAAUTG01. The sequence goes on along the minus strand of CALGLY010000154.1, from coordinate 5,945 downwards.
TTAATGATGCAGCAGCAGGTGATATGCGTGTAGGAGAAAAGAGTTCTCTTTTTGAGCCAGATGGCGTACCTACTACCTCTTCTATTGATAACCTTTCTAGTGATTATCAATTAGCACTATATACAAGTAATACGGCACCTGTACCGATGATTCGTAACGAAGAATTGGTATTGATGATGGCAGAAGCACGCCTACAAAATGGCGATGTAGATGGTGCAGTATTCGCATTGAATATAGTACGTGAAGCTGCAGGTCTAGCACCTCTAGCGGATGGACTAAGTGCTGATGAAGCAACCGATGCACTCATTTATGAGCGTCGTTATTCTCTATTCGGAGAAGGACACCGTTGGGTAGATATGCGTCGTTGGGGTCGCTTAGATCAGATAGAAACGGATCGTGCAGGTGATGTGATTCACACACAATTTCCACGTCCTGTTACAGAAGAAGGATAGAATTTGAATTGATAATTTAAAATTGATAATTATTCGTTATCAGTGAAATTATCAAAACATCTATATTATAAAAATGGCTTCCAACTTGATAGTTGGAAGCCATTTTTTTATCGTGAAATCTTCAAATAGACTTTCCCTATTTATCATTTGCCTCTTCAATCGTTTGCAACCAAGTCAAAATATCTGCTGCTACGGGCTTACTATTTTCGCCATTCAAATGCCCTTGAGCATGTATCATCAATTGGGAATAAAGAACGCCATCACTAGAGGAAGAGCAATCGCATTCTTCAGGAATCGCATTAAACTCAAACGCCAAATAAAGTCTACTTGAAGCATTATCTGCATTTTCACTTGCGCGATCTTGTTCCGATAAGCCTTTTGCTGCTCTAGCCATATTGGCGAGTTCAATTTTAGATAATTCTCCGACTTCAGTACTATACTCATGTAATTCACGCAATACTTTATCAGAGATGATATCGCGTCCGAGGTCTTCTACCGTTTTACTTTGCTCCAGATTTACTTCTCGTATGGTCGCAAATTTATCTATAATATAGCCTGACACTTCATTGTTCTCATGATCTACTTGCAGGGCGGCAAACAAAATTAAAGAACGTTCTTGTGCTAAATAAGAACTTGCCAATTCCAATTCGGTCGGTTCTACCACTGCTACATCATTTAACAATTCATCTTGTTGGCAAGCTGTGAAGCATAACAAACAAGCAAAAAGCATTAAATATGTAATTCTTATTGTTTTCATCTGTATGTAATTTTATTTTCGTTCTTGATGACGGTCATTTACAAAATGACCGTCATCAAAAAAAACTTGATGTACAATTTATTAATCCTTATCATAAGTAGCTTCAAGCCCTTGCAACCAAGTCAAAATATCCGTTCCTAAAGCATGGCTATTCGACCCACTAAACCGTCCTTGAGCATCTATAAGTTGCTGCGCGTAAAGTAGTCCACTAGCTGAAACACAATCTGCTGTTGATTGAATTTGAGAATCAAACTCGAAAGCCAAATAAAGTCTACTCGACAAAACATCTACATCTTCAGTTGCAAGGTCATCTTCTACTAGACTTTTTGCTGCTCTAGCCATATCTGCTACGTCAAGTTTAGAGAGGTCTTCTATTTCAGTACTATGTGCATATAACTTACGCAATACTTCATCAGAGATAATATCACGTCCGAAGTCTTTAATCGTATTGCCTTGCATATTCACTTCTCTTATGGTCGCAAATTTATCCACGATATAACCCGTCACTTCATATCTATCATAATCTACCTTCAATGCCGCAAAAAGAATCAGAGAACGCTCTTGGATTAAATACGACTCTGCTAATTCTAGCTCTGTAGGTTCTACCACTACATCATGCAGAGATTCATCTTGCTGACAAGCTGTAAATAATAGGCAGCAAGCAAAAAAGCTCAAAAATGTAATTCTTAACGTTTTCATGTGTGTGAAATTTTATCGGATGAAAAATATTGTATCAAATTTCAAACATAACTTAGATAATTATAAAAGTACTCTAAATTTTTTAAAAATGATAATTTTGATAATTCTTACTTTCTTGAAATATTAAATTTTTAACAACAACGTATCCAACGCTACAATTGTAAGCGAAAACAAAAGAATTATTCCTATTTTCATACTTTTTTACAAACTATGATGAACTATTCCTTTAGCATCACGTTAGTGCGGTAATTGGAAAGGGATAGGGAAAATAAGTAGGTTTGCTTATTTGAAATATTCCTAGCTTTATTATTTCATTATATTAAGTTCTCCATTAAAAAGCGATTATATTGGCTATTTATTCAATCAAAGATTTGGAAAAGCTCTCAGGTATCAAGGCGCATACCATCCGAATATGGGAGCAACGCTATGGGATTCTAAACCCGCAACGTACCCAAACCAATATTCGCTATTATCAGGATGAAGACCTCAAGTTTCTCCTCAATGTTGCCCTCCTCAATCGCAATGGTATTAAGATTTCTAAAATCGCAAAATTGACCAAGACGGAAATAGGGGAAAAGGTAGCCGCCATTTCTGAAATCAATTTTGAATACAGTACCCAACTCGACGCGCTTACCATCTCTATGATTGAAATGGACGAATATAAATTCGATAGAATCATTTCGATGAATATTCAGCAGATGGGCTTCGAGCGCACAATGACAGAAGTTATACATCCATTTTTGGATAAATTGAGCTTGCTTTGGTTGACGGGGTCTATCAATCCAGTGCAGGAAAACTTCATTAGTTACCTCATTCGCCAAAAAATCATTGTAGCTATTGATAAGGAAACCTTTGCTACAGCACCAGGAACTAAAAAATTTCTACTCTACCTACCTGAAGGCGAACGCCAAGAGTTGAGTTTGTTATTTTTGCATTATCTACTGAAATCGCGGCAAAACCGAGTTATTTACTTGGGGCAAGATATTTCCATAAGCGATCTTCAAGATGCGTACAAAATTCATAAACCTGACTATATTTACACCATGATTACGGAAACCTTTGCAAAACAATCTGTTCAGAAGTATACAGATAAATTAGCAGAGCAATTTCCTGAAAGTCAAATTTTGCTATCGGGCTATCAAGTCATCGCACAAGACGTACAGTCCTCACAAGGCGTACAGGTCTTGAAAAGCCTGGAGCAAACCATTCACTTCCTCGATAGTTTATAAATCGTAATGATAAAGTGCGTTAATGTGGAAATGCGATAATGATTTCCTATTAACATATTGGCGCATTAACGCATTATAGCATTATTTTGTACATCAAAACAATTTCAACGATGAGAATTGCTCTTAAATCAATGTTGCTTTTTGCACTTATTGGATGCCTAGTAGCTTGTAGTTCTGGAAACACAGGCGAAAAAGTAGAGGCGCAAGAAGCGACAGAAAAAGCAGCAGAAGCAACTATGGCTGCACAAACCTTCAAAGTAAATGCAGCTGCTAGTACGATTAATTGGATAGGTAAAAAAAGCTTTACAAACAGTGCGCATACAGGTACGATGGCACTTAGTGGTGGCGAACTTTCAGTAGAAGGGGGTAAGCTAGTGGCTGGTTCCTTCACCATAGATATGGCTTCGCTGAAAAATACAGATATTGAAGATGAAAAATCGGCTGGGCAGCTCATAGGGCATTTATCTTCCCCTGATTTTTTTAATGTACCTAATCATCCAACTGCTACTTTTGAAATCACAAGCGTGGATGCAGTAGAAGGCGATATGAAAGTGACGCACAATATCACAGGCAATTTGACACTGCTAGGCACGAGCAAGCAAGTAACTATTCCAGCTAATGTAGCGATTGCAGGTGGTAAAATGACGGCTACTACGCCTGAGTTTACGATTGATCGCACACAATGGGGTATCACTTATGGTGGCGAAGAAGCAGCAAAATTGGAAAATCTTGCCAAGGATAGAATTATTAGTAATGATATTACTTTGCAGATTACCTTGAATGCGGCGAGCTAAATAGTCCGATAATTAAAATGAAAATAGAAATGAAAAGCTAATTTTCATTCCTATTTTCATTTTAATTTCATTCCTTTTCCAAACCCTGTATCCGTGTAGGAATTGCGATATCCTGAATGCGATTTCGGAGCTGCACCGCCTCTTTTGTTTCCACTAAAGAATAGGACAAGACTTCATAAGCCGCTAAGAAAAATTGGAAAATTAGTAGCAAAACGCTTACTGTGATAAAGGTGAGTGCAATGGCTGCGATTTGATCCATTCGAGCTTGCTCAAAATGAAAAATCCAAGCTAATAAATCGAAGTAGAAGCCCAAGACCATTGTATCCATAATATTAAAAAACAATAAACTAACTAAGGCTAAGAGTAGAAAAAGACTAATGGATTTGCCATAGCTCGTAGCGAGTAATTCCAGTCCTTGCCGAGAGCTGTAATAGATATTTTCTTTACTCTGAAAAGCAATAGCTGCCCACAAAAACAAAGCAGAAAGAAAAAGCGGCAAAGCATAAAGCATCACGCTAAATTGGGCAAGATAAAGACTTGCATAAGTTATGATACCAAGTAAGGAAGCTTTCAGGATTGCCATCCAACGAGTTGCAGAAGTAGCTTCTGCTTTTTGAACTGGGACATAAAAAACACGATAATAAACCATTGCCAATACGATTGGAATCAGGAGAAAGAGCAAGGAAACTTCTTCATTGACGAAAAACTGGTCAATGACAGAAAGCGTGCCAAATAGCTTATATGGAAATACAAAAGCTTCCGAAGGAGAACTCGCTAAGAGGGTAGCACTTGCTGTATATATCAAGCCACCAAGCACCGCCGTGCGAGCGATATGTCCGAAGTGTTGGCGATATAATTCTACCCCATCTTCAAATATTTCGCTGACGGGTTTCACTTTATACCATTCTATATCGAGTGCTGCATCGGGAGTCATTTTATGCAAGCGATTGGTCACATTGAAGCCTTCCTTTTTTGCCTTCCAAAGCGGATACCACACAAAGTAGCCAACCACATAAATCAAACAAAGTAAAATAAAAAGCAAGCGGATAATGTCAGGCGTTTCGGTGTAGCGGGTCAAAAAGCCTTCTATAAAGGCGGCTAAAATAAAGATAGGCGTGACTCCGACCATGATTTTCAAGCCGCGCCGTGCAGATACGCGAAAGGCTTTTATGCGCGAATAGGTACCAGGAAAAACCAAGCCGCGCCCCATCGTGATACCTGCTGCCCCCGCAATGATGATAGCGGATATTTCAAGCGTACCATGCGTCCAAATCGTGAGAAAGGACTCTACGAATAGACCTTCTTTTATAAAAAAGAACTGAAACGCACCCACCATAATGCCATTACTCACCAAGACCGCCAAGGAACCAATCATCAAGAAAATGCCCATCACGAAAGTCAGGAAAGCAACGAAGAGATTATTGCCAGCAATACCTAGTGACATCCCCATTTGATCGCGCTCTTTGTAGACGCGCATCGGATCACCCGATTCAATATTTGCGCGGGTCATCTCCACATAGCTATCGCCTAAGATGACCTCTACAAACTCCGGATCCATGGCAGAAGAAAGTGTCCCTATCAGGAATGCCCCTAAAAAAACGAGAAAGGAAAGTAAGAATGCCTTGCGCGATTCGTATACCAATTCAGGCAATTCATCTGTCCAGAAATTGACAAGGCGATTGCGGCGCGATTTTCTATTGTTGTAAAGGCTCACGAAGATTTGCTGCGCCAAGCCATTCAGATAGACCCGAACCGAGCGATTCGGGTAAAAGGTGCGCGCATAGGAAAGGTCATCGGTCACTTGTATGAAGACCTCTTGCAGTTTTTCAGGGTCTTTATTTGGGCTATTCAAGATGTCCTCAAAAGCCGCCCATTTTTCCTTATTTTGTTCTATGAATTGGGTTTCGCGCATACGTTATTCGTTGTTTCCGCTAAGATACGGGAAGTAGAGAAATTTCATGAATTTTCTCTACACAACAAAACAAATGGATTTTTTAGCTACAGGAAGAAATAA
>CALGLY010000153.1 GCA_937959095.1 uncultured Saprospiraceae bacterium | reverse complement strand
TGATTTTATTGGACTTACAATATAAGCATATTTTGTCTTAGAAGCAAAAAATGATTGCAATCCGACAAACGGTTTCCATTTTATTTGTTTCCTTGTAGTCTTAGATTTGAAAGGATGCCTTTGTAATGCAAATGAAAACAGAATGGCTAAAAAGACAAGTTTAGATAAGTGGCTAGCCCTAAAAAAGAAACGAACGACTACGAATGCACCGCACAGCATATCCAATGCGCCTGCCGATGTGGACATTCCACTTTCGCATGGGCAGCAACGTCTTTGGTTGTTGCAACAATTGTATCCTGACAATCCTTTCTACAACTATGCACACCAATACCATTTCAAAGGGGCATTGCATACCGAGCGGTTAATAGCAAGCTTTCAGGCGGCAGCACAAAAACATCGTATAATATTAACGAATTTTAAAGAAGCTGACAGAAGCGTCACGCAACAATTTCAAGGCGACCGCAGCATTCCAGTTGAACAGCTCGATTTGCGGAAACTTTCGTCCGAAAATAAAGACAAAGAACTCGCTCAAATCACCGAACAAGCCCTCCATCACATCTTCGATTTGACCAAAGATGTGCTGCTTAGGCTCACGCTCCTTCGGCTAGACGAAGAAGAATATATTTTACTCTTATTGATGCACCATATCATCGGTGATCGTACTTCGCTACAACTATTAAACAAGGAAGTAGCACAGCACTATCAGGGCAAACCAATTAGTCCTTTGGCGATCCAATACACGGATTTTTCCTATTGGCAAAGCCAACAATCCATAAAAGATGCGGATTTACAATATTGGCTGAAACAACTTGCAGGCGAATTGCCGATCCTGCAACTTCCTACCGATTTTGTGCGCCCTAATGCTGCAAATTTCCGAGGAAAAATAGTAACAAAACAGCTTTCTCAAGCACTTTCTCAAGCACTCAAAAAATTAGCAAAGACACAAAATGCTACGCTTTTTGTAGTGGGTTTGGCAGTATTCAAAAGCTTGCTTTCGCGCTATACGCAACAAACAGATATATTGCTTGGTGTGCCTTTTTCCAATCGAGATAAGACGAGTTTGGAACAGCTTATTGGCTTTTTTAACGAAACCCTCGTACTGCGTTCTGAGCTTTCCAAGACACCGACTTTTGTAGACTTAATACAACAACTCAAGCAAACTACGCTCGATGCCTTTGCACACAAAAACGTCCCCTTTGATAAGCTGGTGCAGGAACTAAAACCAGAGCGACAAGGTACAAGCAACCCTATTTTTCAAGCGATGTTTGTTTTTAATGACCATAGCGAAAAAGTAGATTTTGGAACAGATGTAGTGGTCACGGAACAGCTCATAGATTTAGGAGTTTCTAAATTTGATTTGACCCTTTTCTTGACCGATGAAGGGGAAAATATCAGCCTAAATCTAGAATATGAAAGCGCGCTTTTTGAGCAAGCTACCATTGAGCGTATGCTAGGGCATTTGGAAGTTTTGATGCTTGAAATCTGTAAAAATCCAGAGGGTAATATCAGTAAGTATGAATTGCTAACAAAGCCCGAAAAAGAACAAATTTTAGAAGTCTGGAATCCTAAACTACCTGCTTTGCCCGACGCGCTTTCTATGCAAGCCAAATTGGAAGACATCGCAAAGCAATACCCCAATCGCAAAGCAGTAAGTTACCAAAATGAATCCTTGACTTATGAAGCCCTCGACAGACGCGCCACACAGGTCGCACAAGCCTTGCAACAGGCAGGTGTAGCCCGAAATACGCTTGTAGGCTTATTCGCGGAACGTTCTCTGGAGTTGATGATTGGTATTTGGGGCATTCTGAAAGCAGGCGCAGCATACCTTCCCCTCGACCCTGAATATCCCGAAGAACGGATTCAATATATGTTGGAAGATGCAGGCGTATCGGTGATTTTGACGCAAGCGACTTTACAAGAAAAAATAGCAACATTCAATGCAAATAATATCACAATAGAAGCCACCGCCGAGCGAGAAATTGAAGACATTCAGCTACCACAAGCCGAGCCACAAGAGCTTGCCTATATGATTTATACCTCCGGCAGTACGGGCCGCCCGAAGGGAGTGCCTATTACGCAGCACAATTTACTCCATTCCACGATGGCGCGTTTTGCCTATTACGAAACTTCTCCGACGGCTTTTCTCTTGCTTTCTTCTTTCTCTTTTGATAGTTCGGTAGCGGGCATTTTTTGGACTTTTTGCAATGGCGGCACGGTCGTTTTGCCTCCTCGACGGATGGAGCAGGACATTCGCGCACTCGCTAATTTGATTGCTGAAGAAAAAGTGACGCATAGCCTACTTTTGCCTTCACTTTATGGGGTTCTATTGGAATACGCGCCCAAGCAGCAACTCCAATCTTTAGAAAATATAGTGGTCGCAGGGGAGGCTTGTCCGCCGACTTTGGTACAAGCGCATTTTGAAAAAATCCCCGACACCTTATTATACAATGAATATGGCCCGACGGAAGGCACGGTTTGGAGTACCGCACACCAAATCACGATAGAGGATGCCGAAAAAAGCGTTCCAATCGGGCGACCAATTCCGAATGCAACGAACTTCATTTTAGATAAAAACCTGCAACTTGTTCCCGTCGGGGTGCAAGGCGAATTATATATTGGAGGCGAAGGAGTGGCGCAAGGCTATTGGCAACGTCCTGAACTTAGCTTGGAGCGATTTATTGAGCATCCCTTGAGTAAAACGAAGCTCTACAAAACAGGAGACTTGGTGCGCTATCGCGCGAATGGCTTGATTGACTTTTTGGGTAGAACCGACCATCAAGTCAAGATTCGCGGGCATCGTATTGAATTGGATGAAATTCGGAATGTATTGCTGCAAGTACCGCTTGTCCGTGATGCCATAGCCCTGATAAATGAGCAACGTATTATGGCCTATCTTTTAGCAAGTAAGGAGGTCAATAAAATGGGCGTTCGACATTGGTTGCGTTCCAAATTGCCCAATTATATGCAGCCTTCGACAATAGTGTTATTAGAAGAATTTCCGCGCTTGCCGAATGGAAAAATTGACCAAACTGCCTTACCTACTACCGATGCTAGTCCAAATGAACTAGGGGAAACTACTCGTCCACAAAGCGCATTAGAAACCCAATTATTGAGCATTTGGAAAAGTGTCTTACAAACGGATAAGGTGCACGTGACGGATAACTTCTTTGAAATAGGAGGCGATTCCATCCGTACCATTCAGCTTATTGCCAAAGCACAGCAGCAAGGCATTCAACTTGCACCAAACCACCTATTTGACTATCAAAGTATTCGTGCATTGGCGGCATTTTTGGAAAATGAAGACGAAGAAGCAAAAGCATGGGAGAGTCTTACGGCACTAAAAAAAGGTAGTTCTAAATTACCGCTGTTCTGCATTCATTCGGGGGGCGGTCATGTTTTTTTCTATCGAAATCTAGTCAATTATCTGGACGAAAAACACAGCCTTTACGCACTTCAAGCCAAAGGAATAGACGGCAAAGAAGCGATTCACGACAGTATCGAAGCAATGGCCGCGCAGTATATTCAAGAAATTAAAAAAATTCAAGTCGAAGGTCCTTATGCCTTGTTAGGTACGTGTTTTAGCAATGCCGTAGGTTTAGAAATGGCGCATCAACTCCGCGCGGCAGGCGATGAAATCGAGCTTTTGGTTTTTGTCGATTCTGGGCCAGCACACTTGACTTCTGCTAAAATTCGCGGCGAGAAAAAGACGGCTCAACGGTTCAAAGCAATGCTAAAAGCAGGCGACTGGCGAATGATTCAGAAGAAAATAAACAGCCGTCTGGCAGCCGTGCAACGAAAAATAGAAAAGCCCTTCAAAAGCCAACAAGAAATTGAATTTCAAGAAACGCTTTTCCGACTAAATAAGCTATATCGTTACTACAATTGGCGAGCGTACGATGGAAAAGTTGTATTCATCCGCAGTTCGGAATTTGCAGCGCGAACGGACAAGGATTATCATATAGAACAATGGAAAAAACTAGCGATACAAGACTTGGATGTCCATATTGTCGAGGGGCATCACCTTACGCTTTTTGAGGAACCCGAAGTGCAGGGTTTAGCTAAATTACTCGGACAAGTGCTGGATGAGAAACTAGAATTGATGATTTAAAAAGGTTTTCCCACTTAGGTGTTTAAGCACTCGTTTATCCTGCGCCATTTTCTGTAAGACCTTTGCATGACGCTGGTGGTGCATATCGGTACCAAGTAGGTCAATCATATCGGCTTTCAGAAGTTTTAGGGCTAATTGTTGCTGAATTTTTCCGTAATAACCCGTCATGGATAATAAGTTCAGTTGAAACAAACAGCCATAATTTTTCAATTGCTCGAACGCTTCAAAATCATTTGCATAATAGGCATAGCGTTCAGGATGCGCTAAAATTGGACGATAGCCTTTCGTGTTGAGTTGAAAAAGAACGGCTCCAAGATTGGGCGTAGGCGCAAGCATGGATTGTTCTACCAGAATATGCCGATCGGCGAAGGTCAGTAATTCGCCATCCTTCGATAAGTACTCTTCAAAGGATTGATCTACATAGTATTCTGCGGCAGCTTCTATTTCTATGTCCATATTTGCCGCTTGCAAGGCAGTACGCACGTTTTCCAAGCCTGCTCGAATAATTTCTGGCGTATTGGGATAATATTCGCTCATGATGTGGGGCGTAGTAATTATTTTTTGATAGCCCAAATCCATCAATACACGAATAAGCAGAAGACTGTCTTCCATTGTTTTTGCACCATCATCAATACCAGGTATTAGGTGGGAGTGTATATCAAGTTGTAAATCAGCAATACGAAATGTCGGTTTAGAGGACTGGAAGAATGAAAACATGGATACGTTATTTTAGGACTACAATATAAACAGATTTTAGACCTGTGGGTTGAAACTGTTGGGTTATTCTAAAAATTTGCTTTTGCGAGGGAGCGCAAGTGTTTGGGTAAAATCGCACAAAAGTCAAAAATGTCCCATAGGCTAAGTATTGTTGGGGACTAGGATAGCGTTGAGGTTGATATTTATAGGATGGCTCAAGTCAAAAGAATCCTTTACTTGTTCATCGGCAAAGTCATAAAATCCCTCTAAGTTGAAGTGTTTCCAAGTGACAATAGAGCCAGCGCGAATAGATGCTATCATTTGTTGTTTTCGCCCTACTGATTCTTCGTCATTGATTTTCTTGGACAGGTAGAGATAATTCCAACAGATTAGGGCGTTTTTAATGAGTCTTCTACAACCGTCCACCACGTCCATTTCTTCTTTTGTTCCCTGCTGAAATTCTTCTTCTCCTACACAAACTGCTTTATTGAATTTATTGGAATTTTCGATTTTATTCAACTGCTTTTCGATAGCTTGACGTAACTCTAAATCATCAATGTAATCCAATACAAAGATGGTTCGAATAACATGTCCTAATTCTTTGAGTGCTTTGTAGATTGGGTGCTGTTTAGAGTAAGAATTAAGCCGCTTAAAGAGTTGAGAAGGGGTAGAAATTTTTAATTTTATGGTTGCTACAAATCGTAAGATTTCATCCCAATATTTTTCAATCAACTTGGTGTTGATGTATTTGCTTGGTAGGATTTTATAGTCTCTGTCCACATAAATTTCCTTTTTCTCCAGCGAATAAAGGGTACAATCAGATAATTTTGAGATTCTAGGAGCGAGTTTAAATCCTAGCAGATAAGCCAGGGCAAAAGCTGCCTCACTTTGCCCATGTGTATCGGTGGAGTGCATGGTGCTTTTGATGTTATCATTGTGTACTAAACCATCAAAGACAAAGGTACTTTCCCTATCAGCAGGGCTATTGACCATGGCGTAAAAGTTAAAATTTCTCTGGTCAATGAAGCCATAGACACTCACGCCTTTTCCTTTGCCAAAATATTTAAAGGAATGACTGGCTAGTAAAGAATCCACGGCAACAGCTACTTTTTGTCCATCACTAGAAGTATGTAATTCATTTTCGTTATCCAAGTAAATATTAGGTAGTTCCATGCCATTCATAAAATCTACGATACAAGAATTAGCATCATCAATATTCTCTTGGGAGAAATACCAATTGACCACATTTGAAAGTCGTCCTTTGGCTCGATTTCGAGAGATTTTTTCCATTTTATGAATACCGATATTGCAACCATAACCGATAATAGTCGCTAAAAAAGAACTGCACTCAGGACGAACTTTCTCATACTTTTCTTTCCACGGCTGGAAGCAATCTAAAAAATTAGTACTTGCATCAATGGTAGTCAGTACTTCGAGTAAGGGTACATATTCTTGTTTTGAAAAAAAAAACGGCTAATTTATCCTGCTCTACCTCCTCTAACTTTGGCGTATTGACGAAATAAGAACCATCTTTTCGGAACTTAATATGCTTGTTAGCTTGCTCCAAAATCCGTTCATTGGTGTGCTTATAGGCATTGTTCAACTGCTTTTTAAGGAAGCTTAGTACGTCCTCAAGCTTGGTCATATCCGTAAGCGAGGCGCGTTCTAATAGCTGTTTTTGTTGTGTATTCCATAGCTCTAAAGGAATCAAGTAATGGCTAAAAGACTTGAACTTATAGGAATTATAAAGATTCAATTTCCCTGATTTTATCCCATCAAATAGGTGTCTAAATAGCAACATTTTGTAGAGCGATACCCGAAATTTATCGTTTTGTTCATAAAGTTTATCCTACTCTTCTTTGGTTAAAAACGCTTGCGGTGCTTTTTTATTAATGTTGCCCTCTTTGAATTTAAAATGCTCAATAGCTTCGATTAAATCCTTATCCGAATGGGCTTTATCAAAATTTAGATGAAGCACTATAGGATTCAACTTTCGTTGTACAGATTTGGCTTGCCCTTCTAAAATATCATAAGTACTTTCTTTATGGGATATATTTTGAGACAAGGTATTGAGGTGTTCTAATTTGCTTTGCAAAAACGCTTGGCTTTCTTGCTCTGAATCAATCATAGCAACAATAGCAATTATTTTCTCCTCACTGGACAAAGCAGAGTCTTGAACAATTTTACGAAGTTCATTTTTAGAAAAAGCAGTAGCCTCATAGCTTTCCCTTGCCATACTGATGGCTTGTTGTGCAGCCCTTAGTCGTTCTTGTCGCTGCTCATAATAATGGTCTTTATGTTTCTTAGTGATACTTGAATTAACCGACTTCATTATAGCAATTAGGGTATCTACTAATACGTCCTGCAAGTAATAAACTTGATGGGCAATGAAGCAGAGTAGATGTAAATATTTATCCATCGCATTACGACGGTCTATTTGGTAAACTCGATATCGAAGTACCGCCTCGGCATAATAACGGATAGTTTGAGGCGTAAAACCAACAGATTTTAAGATGCCTTGTATTCGCTTATAATAGCCTTTGAGGATGACCAAATCTTCAATATTGACTTTGACTTTATGCAAATTTGTAGATTGATGAAATTTTTTGAGCAGGGTAATCTTATAGCGATTGTAAGCTTGGGATGTAGCTTCTTTTTCTTCATCAATTAATTTGGCAAGTAGGGTATCTAACACGGCTTTATCCTCACGCGTCAGTTTTTGTGCCAGTAGTAACTGTTGCTTTTGCGTGTACCGATTAGATTCCTCGATGACGATATTTGCCAACCGATGGTAGCTAGGTAATTCAATTCGTTTGCCTCTTAATACTTCTACTAAATGCAGAAAAATCAATCGGGGTTTCATTTGATTGGGCAATACTTCGTATGCCTCTGTACTTATCATTTCATAAACCTTTTCGTCAAAAGGAAAATTGGCGGTAAGGTCTAAAACCTGTTGTTTGATTCTACGGTAGGTTTCCCTACCATAATTGGTAAAATCAACTTCGCTTCGATATATTTTTAACTGGTGACAGACATAGCGAATATCTTTTTCGTAAAATCTATCAGGGGGGTAAAAGCGGCTACTTGCTCTAAAATAAGCATACAATAACAAGTAAAATACTTTATTGGAAGGCGTTCTTAACTGTCTGATAGGGTCTTTAATATCATCCGTGAATGATAAATAGACCTTTCGAGTCGTCTCATCAAAAATGGGAGGATGTTCGTATCTTTTCTGTTCATTCGGTTTAAGAACTCGCAGTATTGGCATGGTCTGTATTTATAGTCGTATCATCGGTATAACGTTTACGGATATAGTCTCGTAAGGAAATATATTTGCCATAGCCAAGATGCGTTTTGATAATGGTATTAAGGGGAACGCCCATTTTATGAAGATGAAAAATTCGTTCTTGGTCTTTATCATACATACTACTCTGGATTGTTCCTTTTGGTTTTCCTAGTTTTAAGCCCTTTGCTCTCCTAGCCGATAATCCTTCTTTGGTTCGTTCTGAAATAAAATCTCTTTCCAATTCAGCCAGCATCGCAAAAACGGTAATCAAGATTTTGTTCGTCAAGTCATTCCTATTCCTAGGATTGATGTCCATATTTTGTTTGACCAAAATTAGGCGGCTTCCACATTGTTGGGTTAGCCGTTCAATAATCCCCAAAACCTCTTTGATGGAACGCCCTAATCGAGATAGCTCCGAAACAATTACAACATCATCTTTGCCTAACTTGGACAGTAGTTCTTCAATCCTTCTTTGCCTAAGTGATTTTCGAGAGGATACTTCAAGAGCTATCCATTCATCAACTAACATCTTTTTTTCAACACAATAACGGCTGATAACATTCTTTTGACTATCAACACTCTGCTCATCTGTACTAACTCGAATATACCCGTAAATCATAAGCCAATTTTACTGTTATGGTGATAAGGCAAATATACTTATTAACACCATAATATTGTTAGCTTATTGTACAATCATTTTTTAGAAAAAAAAAATAATGAATATAACGAGCGTTTACACCATAAAAACTAAGCTAGGATAAATGGAAATTTCCATCCTATGGGACATTTTTGACTTTTGTGCGATTTTACCCGTTTTTTTACAGGAACTTATGATTTTTCCGAAGAAAAACTCGCTGATTCCTTCAATTTGCTTTACTCCCAAAATTATGAGCTAGATTTGGACTGATTTTGGGAAATGTATAACCCTTGTTATCAAATATAAACCAGCTACTTACGCGAAAAACCGTGGGCAAATTCTCCTCTTTGGCTCGCTATGACCTTTCGACGGATGATTTTTTTAAGGCCGCCGTTTGATTTTAGCCCAACTCCCCCAGCTGCTGCAATAAATGCGCCTGTGGAATATGCTCTTGCTCTAGTCTGCTGCTGTCGGGTTGTTGGCGTAGGAGGTCAAAAAGGGCTTGCTCCGTTTCGGTGAGGGTAGAGAGTTGTTCTATCTTATTTAGCGTGCCTTTTCCTGCATAGTGCTGAAATAGCTGATAGGTTTGCTTATCCATCAGTAGGGAATTCGTTTGGGGAAAATATACCCGCAACTGATGAAGCATTTGGAAGCCTTGCACATCCAAGTCGCCCCAAAAATAGAGCTGCTTATCTTCTAGCCAGGTTACGCTTTTTAGCAATTCCACCGCAAAACCTTTGCCCCAAATAGCAAGGCTGTTTGCAACACTAGGAAAAGCGAGAAAAGTCTGCTTATTTTCGATGATAAAAATTCGTTGTGCTTGCACTTGCAATTGCTGAAACGGAGAGATAGGCAACGCAATATCTTTCACAAAATTGGGGAAACTAGATAGACTATTTACATCCAAAATGCGAAAGCGAATCAGGGGTTCATCATAGCGCAAGCCATAGCGTTTTTCAAATTGCTTTTCTTGAGCGAAATAATGGGATGCGGGTAAGATAAAATCTAAGACTTCACTAATAATCCCTTTGTGGCGTTCTATGAATTTTGTATGGATTTCAATGGGCAATTCACGCAAGTAGCACTTTGGTTTTGGATGGGCTAAAAAATACTTCGCAACCGTCAATATATCTGCCCAATGATTTAGTTCTTTTACCAGCTTCAAGGGGTGCGCGACTATAAAATCGACTAACTGTGGCAAGGAGGTGTCCGTCTGCTGGACTTGCTGCTTGAATTGCTCGACTTCCTTTTTTTTGTTCAAAAAAGCTACATAGTCGCCTTCGTTTTCAAAATAAATCCGTTTAGGTAGGCTCATCGCGCCCGAATGCCGCGTTTGTCTGCTTTTCAACTCTACCTGATAGCCGATACCTTGCTGCTGCTTGGAGTGTGCCAAAAGGTGTTGCAAAGCAGGAAAAAGCTGCTCTAATGGCG
Organism: uncultured Saprospiraceae bacterium; assembly: GCA_937959095.1. Taxonomy (GTDB): domain Bacteria; phylum Bacteroidota; class Bacteroidia; order Chitinophagales; family Saprospiraceae; genus JAAUTG01. The sequence continues at coordinate 8,287 of CALGLY010000153.1, read as the reverse complement.
TAGTGGATTTGCCTTTACTCCCTTTGATTTCGAGCGGAAAAAAGGCTTCTCCTAGCACTACTGCACGAAGAAAATCGGCATACTTGCGGCTTGCTTTTTTTCTAATATCTTGAACTTGTAGCATCGTTTGTGACTTAAGCAATTCGCAAAAATAAATTATACAATTTTAGGTTAGTAATTTTTTCTGTTACTACTCGGGTCTGCTTCTTATTGAACCATATAAGGCATATAAGCAGCAATTCTCACTATGCGAAATTGAGTTTAAAAACTGAGCTAATTGTCTGTTGCCCCGTCCTTTAGGTTGGGGATAAAAGCATAAAACCAGCTTGGCTTTAGCCTAAAACCGCGTATCGGTCTGGGGCTAAAGCCCATTTTTCTTCTTTTTCAAAATTCCCCGACCTAAAGGACGGGGCAATTGATGGTCATAGTGAGAATTGCTGGCATATAAGTAACACTTTGTCGCGTTTTATATGTCCTTATATGCCTTATATGGTTCAATTCTTCCTAAACTACTCCTAGGAATTTTTCTCTGCAAAATACACTTCCATTGGCACATCAAAGACTTCTGAATTGCGCTTTTCTCGATTCTGTACATAATGCACCGTCTGGATATAGGGTTCTGCTAGGTTGATCTTATCCAAAGGCGTGACCACCATCAATTGCAAATCCAATTGCTTGAATAACTCCATCGCATAGATCGCATTGGCAGGATCAACCTTGCTGAAAGCTTCATCTACTACTGCAAAACGAAACGATCGCCGCTTATTATTTTCACTCCGAATACCAAACTGATAAGCAATTGCAGAAGCTAAAATAGTGTAGGCTAATTTCGCCTTTTCACCGCCCGAAAGACTGCGACTATCTTGGTAATATTGTCGCTCTTGGTCATCGGCTAAGAAGCGTTCTATGGCTGCAAATTCCAACCAATTGCGGACATCGGTTACTTTGCGTCGCCAATTTTCATTGTTAGATAGTTCCTCTATAATGAGTTTGATGCGCTTAAAAGCAGCTTCCAATTCCTTCTCGTCACCTGAGGCAAGTTTGCCGACATCGGGCATCGCTTCGCGCAACATTTGTTTAAAATCTCGTACAGATTGGTCGCGCGTAATGTGAATGTCAAGCTGAATATAGGTGTCCGGATTGGCATTAAATCGAATACTCCGCAAGGACTTATTAATCGTTTCGATGCTATCTTTGATTATTGTTTCTTGGTTGTCCAATGCTCCTTTGAAATTGGCAATATCATAAATTAAGCGTTCATTCAGCCATTCCTTGAAACGCGATTGATATTTAGGCAATTCTTCCTCCTGCACCCGTTTGTAGATGCGTTGGTACTCTTTCAAATAGCTCATTTCGGGGCGGAGATCCAAGGTCTCGGCGGTCCAATTGGGATGCTGTTCTAGAATTTCAGGACTTGGCTGAATGAATCGCTGCATCGCCAAGTTAAGCCGATTTTCTACTTTATCCAATGCGCGGCTTTTGCTCTCTCTATCTTTACTCACGCTGCGTCGCAAGCGCGTTTCGATAGCATTTGCTGTGTGTACTCGGATTTCTTCGGGCGCAATCATTTCCTTAAAGGTCTCCACATATTTGCGATAAGAAACCCCTTGATATTGCGCTACAATTTTATCAGTCTCAATTTTAGAATTGCTATAATTATCCAACCGATTCTGCAAAGTCCCACGTTGTTCAATATAGCGGTCGCGGCTCGTCGATGCGTCTACGATTTTCGCTTGCACGTCTTCCAGTTGGCGTTGTAAAACCTTTAAGTGGTCAGAACTTTTCAGCAGTTCCTCGCGCTCTGCTTGTAGGCGTTTAATCGTTTTGTCGCTTACCTTCCAAGCGATTTCACTGTACTCTTCAAACTCTTGCAAACGCGTATAGCTATCGCGCTGTTGTAGCAAATTTCGCTCTGTTCGCTTCCTGTTTTGGATACTCTTCTCAATGCTTTCTAATTCTGCTTCTATTCCTTTCAATTTACGTTGCACAAGCAAAATGGTCGCCTGATTATCCCAGCCTAACACATAGTTTCCGTTACTCCAGCGCTTGGTATCACCGTCGCGCTCATACGTGTTTTCTGACTTTATTAAGCCCTTGCTATTTATTCCATGCGCGTAGCGATGTATTGTGCTGAAGCCTTCGAGCGACATGTGTGCATAATGTTGATTAAGATAGTTTTTTAGCCAATCTGTGAGGTCTTGGTTTTGGCGAACTTCTATTTTGTGCAAGATACTTTTCTTGTCCGGCACATTGGCATCAAGCAATTCCTCCTTCACATGAAGCAGCTTTATTTTGCCATTTAATTTCATGCGGTGTAGAAATTCAATAGCTTTCGTATAGTATTCGTCGCGTAGCAAGATAGTAGTAGCTAAGGGGCGCAGCAATTGCTCTATACTATTTTGCCAATCGGCTTTTTCAGCTTCTTTGATGCGGATCAATTCGGCAGCAAAAGGCAAATTCTTTTCCGAAATACCGAGTTTTTCTGCCAACTGTATCCGTATCCGAACTTGCTCTAGCGGCACGCTATTTTTCCGTTTTAGCAAAGAACTAAGTAATTGTTGTTGCTCCTTTTGTTCTCCCTCTAGTTCGCGTTGCTGCATCGAAAACTGTAGTCGTTCTTGCTGCATCTCCTCAATAGAAACCCCTATTTGTGTCAGCTTTTCTGCACAACTTTCTAAGGTTTTATAAAACTGTTTTTCTGTCGGGCTTTCTTTTAGTTCGAGGACTTTCGCTGTACGATTGTAGCGTTCTTCGCGCATTTTTCGGGTGTTGCGTTCCCGTTCCGCATAGTCAATTTGCTGTGCGAGTTGGCTCAACTGCTCGCTCACCTTATCGGTGCGAATAGTGACTTGGAGTTGTGTTTCTTGTTCATTGAAATCTTTAAGCTGTAGGCGAATTTGCTCGATTTGGTCGCTTTTTCGTTTCAAATCTACTCCTAAGCTATGTATCGCTTCGCCATATAATTTTGCTTTCTGATGTGCGAAAAAAGGCAACACGGCTTCCTCCTGATTGATGAGTGCATCGAGTTCTTTTTTGGTGGTTTTATAGCTTTCGCTATGTTCCATGATGGGAGCTAAAAGTACGACTTGCTGCCGCGCTCGTTCTATTGCTTGATAGGATTGTAGCAAATTATCGTAATGCCCGCGCAATTTCACAAAAGCCTCATCGGTATTCACTTCTTCGAGCATATTCGTGCGAATAAAATCGTTCAAATTGCCCAACACTTTGATCCCTACCGTCTGTGCAAATAAGGAAAGTGCCTTATCCGATTTCAGTCCGAAGCGTTTAGTAAATCGCTGTGTGTATTTCGTAAAGCTATCAAATTCTTCTACGCTAGTGGTCTTTTTTAAGCGGCGTTTCCATGCGCCCGAAGCATCCATTGGGCTGAAATGCGTTGCTACATCAAGGGCTTCTTGTGCCACAAAATAGGCGCGTTTGAGGGTATTATTCGCAAACCATCGCACTTGTGCCAGCGTAATGTATTCTTTGCTGAACTCATTATAAAAAGCCCCTATCAGAATGGAATAAGCATGTTCTTTTTGGCGTAAATATTTGGTGTTGGCAGAGAGTCCACTTTCGCTTTGTTTCGTGGAATACGCCCCTAGCGTATAGCTTTTTTCATCGCGCTCGCGCTTGCTTTCTGCGCCCGACGATTGGTTGTAGAATCGCTTATTGGGCGGCACAAGCAGGGTGATAATGGCATCTACAAGAGTCGTTTTTCCTGAACCGTTCGCGCCTGTGAGTAAGGAGTTTTCACAGCCTGCACCGAGTCGCCAAGTATGCTGGTCGAAAGTACCCCAATTATAAATCTCTACATATTCCAGACGAAATCCGCCTATCTGTGTTTTGCTCATATTTTTTTTAACCTTTAAGCAGTCAGACAAAAACAATCTAACAACTTCTTGAACGCTCTTTTTCCCTGACCACTTACAATGTCTTCGTCAAATTGAAATAGGTGAACTGTTTTTAATTTGGACTTTACAAAAGGTATTGTTCCTTAATTTTTAATTATCCATTTTCAATTTTCAATTTGTCGAAGACATTATACTTACACTCCTTTTATCAAAGCGCGAATTTCTTCTAATTTTTCATTCGTAACCTTCGCTTTCACAATGCGCCGCACTTCAAAGGTGCGATTTTCATTCGTGTGGGAACGCACTTCTACTTCGCGCAGAAAACCAAGATTCATCGCCGAATTGATGTAACTATCAAAGCGATCGAGGAGTTTAACGCGGTCATTTTTATCTTCAAAAAAGACTTCGATGCGTTCCTTCAAGCTTTCATCCGTTACGAATAGAAGTCGACTATCCGTATTTTGCATATCAAATTCCTCTAGGGCTTCGCGGAGCAGTACTAAGAGTAAGCTTACTTCATAGCTCAAAGGCATTCGTCGCACCAAACGCGGCACGGGTGAGGGATGTCCGTCAAATTCATCGGGCTGCGAAAGAAAAGCAAAACCCTCCTGCTCGTTCAGGTGCAATTCTATTGCAATCATGGCAAAATAATTGCGGATTTGATGCTGAAAACTAAGGAGCTTTTCCCAGGTTTTCCGATCTTCTTCATAAAGTACCCCTTGCAATAGGCGCACGATGAGTGGCGCGTAAATGGGAACTTTGCTCGTATCCTCCAACTGCATATCTTGTTAGTATTTAACGCAACTTGCGTTTGTATCAGGTATCAGGTATTAAGTACAAGGCATTTTAGAAAAGGGTAAGAATTTTACCTAATACTTTGTACTTTATACCTAATACAAAATCACTCCGCAACTTGCGCTATTTATGATTCATTCAACATTCAAGCTATTGATTTTGTGCCTCCACTAGTGGGCGATAAATCACTTCAGGAATGAGTACTTTTTTCTTTGCGTGTTCTTCCTCCCAATTCAATGGGATTTTCAAACCTCTATTGATGCTATGTTGCCGCCTTGAAGACGCAATGGAAAGATAAGCCACTACCTCTGCCAAACCTTTTTGGATGGGATAGCTTGCTACTACTTCCTCTAAACGCACCTCCTCGCGAGTCTTTAGCAGCGCGGCGATATTGTCCTCTAGGTGTTTTTTATCTAGTTCAAATTGATTGAACAAGGTACTCAAATCCAGACGCTCGCGCATCGTATCGGTGATGGCTTCTGGCTGCACATCGAAGGTAGCTACTTGTGGCTTTTGTCCAAGTGGTCTATCCAAAGGCATACGAACATCGGGCGTGCCTTCTATTTGAATAAAAGCGCGTTTTCCTTGCAATTTGCCGACCTTCTGCACAGCGGCATTCTTGATATCATTGATAAGCTCGCGAGTGCGGCGGCGTTCTGCCAGATCTTGTTCTGCCAGAATGCGACTAAGTTTTTCTGCTATGAGGTGATTGCTATCTAGTACTTTTTGCCCTGCGTTTTGTAGGTAGAATTTAATTTTTCTTAAAAAGTTATCATTGCTTTCAATGCCCCGATCATCCAAGACTTCATGTACCTGCTCTATCATCTGCCGTAGTTCGTCTTGGCGATTATCTGCAATCAAAAACTGCCAAAAAGCGTAGAAACTCCGTCCTTGATCCGAGCTTTTCAGTTCATCCGTCGAGTCGAGGGTATAGCCTACGATTTGCCCTCTATCAATATCTTGTTTCGTTTGCTTTTTGTAAATATTTACACTGATGTCCTTAAAATTCTGTTCTACTTCTTTAAAATCGGAAACCAACTCGCGGGCGGTGCGGGTGAGATTGAAAAAACGTTCCTTGATTTGCGTATCATTATAGGTGAAGACTTTCCCTGTTTTTTTTATTTTTCGGATTTCGGCAGTGAGGGCTTTGCGTTGCTGCTCCAATTCGTCTATCTTCTGGCGCGGATCTTCGGAAGTGTTTTGGATAATTTCTTGGAGTTGCTGACTGATGTTTAAAAAGCGAGATTCTGTCCCCACAAACTCCCGATTTTGTAACATCTCCATCCATTGAAACGCTTTTTCGGTGTGGGAGGTGATTTCTATCATGGGTTCTCCCGCCTCATTTGGGTAGCGACGCAAATAGCGGTGGTCTTCATCGCTCCAATATTGAATCATTTTTTCGGCAGTCCGCAGCAAGTCGGTTTCGGACTCTTGCAATTCTGCATCGTTCAGATATTCCAGATAATCGCTTAGGTGGTTGACTAATTCGTATTGAGCAATTACGATTTGGTTGCGCTCCTTAAATTCTCGAAATAAAAAGCTCAAAATCAAGGGGGCATTTTTGGCACGGAGCAGGCGTATAGTAGGAGAAATGCTAAGGGTGCTTTTTAGCGTTTCATAATTCATAGTGCGTTCTTTTGGTGGCAAATATAGGCTTTGTTTTCAAGTGCGAAAAATATATGTCTTGTGAAATGTGTCTGAAAAATGATTTATGCACTTCTTCCAATTCAAAAATTCGAGAACCACTAGTGCCTCCCCCTACCCTATCTTCTATAATAAAGCATACAATTAGAATTTGTAACATTCTGCTTCCAAAACAGTATATTAGAATATATACCAAAACAAATTGCACAATGAAACCACAAGCACAAGAAAGAATCATCAGGTTATTACTACGAATACTCTACAATCCCAATACGTTCAATAAGCAACAGCTAATAGATTTCTACGAAACCTCCGAGTCTACGATTAAAAGGGACATACAAAGCCTTCGTGCAGCAGGCATTGAAATTATTCAAGAAAAACGACAGCCTTATCGCTACACCATCAACCCTGGTAAGAGTTTTAGTGAATTGAAATATCTTCAGCCCTTGAGCGATGAAGACAAAGGCAGAATAAGTCGCGCCTTGCATGATACAGGTACTTCTACTAAAAAGGTGAACTATATCATTCAGAAACTGGAATCCCTTTATGATTTCAAAAAGCTAGGATTAAGCATTTTGAGTCAATCCGAATTGGATAAAATAGATACCCTCAAAGCAGCCAAGCAGCAAAAAACACAAGCCATATTGGTCAATTATCGTAGTAATACGAGTGCAATGCGTAATCGGACAGTGGAGGTATTTGATATTGATGTCAGTCTCAATACCATTCAATGCTATGAACCCGATACGCCCAAAGCAGATAAATTACAACATTTCCGAATTGCGCGTTTCGACCGTGCGATGTTGACGGATACGCCCTGGCAATTCGAGCCATTGCATAAACCTAAGAAAACGGATATATTTCGTATCGCGAATGACGACCAGGTTTCCGTTCATCTCAAGTTGAAAAGCCAAGCCTACAACTATCTAGTTGAACACTATCCAATGGCACGGGGCAAAATACGACCTGCCTCACAAGAGGGAATTTGGGATTTCGAGGCAGAAATCAATAGAAAACTCTACGGACTCACCAATTTTATTCTTGCTAATTCGGATAAGGTAGAAATTGTATATCCTATTGAATTACAGGAACATTTGCGAACGGTTATGCAGAATTTTATTGACCGAATGGAATAAAAAAATAAGGTGGGTCATATTGTGACCTACCTAAGAGTGCATCTTTGCATCGAAGAAAAACATAAAAAATCACATAATCAAAAACATAAAAACTATGCGTGTTTACCTACACCTCACACCGAACCAGGAAATCGTTCCCTTCAATTATCAGCAAAAGCTCGTTGGGGCATTTCATAAATGGCTAGGCGAAAATGAGCTGCACGACGACATCAGTCTCTATTCCTTATCGTGGCTAGGCGGTGGCAAAATGCGACGCGATAAACGCGGCTTCGATTTCCGACATGGCGCACGTTTCTTCATCAGTTCCCCATTGGAAGCTCTCCATACCAAAGCGGTGAGTGGCATCTTCAAATATCAAGATATTGCTTGGGGCATGAAAGTAAGCGAAGTTACGATGAGGGTCACGCCCGACTTTGGCGAAGCTCAATGCTTCAAAGCGCAAAGCCCGATTCTGATAAAGCGAAATCAGGAAGATAGCAAACACCAACGCTATTATTACCCACAAGATCCCGAATCGAGTGACTTACTAACGGAAACCTTGCAATCTAAATTAGCCCGTCTGTCCTTACCTACGGATGTCCGTGTTCGCTTCGATCCTGACTATCGAAATCCGCGCTCCAAATTGGTGCAGTATCGGGATATGAATATCAAAGCGACTTTTTGTCCTGTGATTGTGGAAGGTGACGCAAGAGCGGTGCAGTTCGCTTGGGAAGTTGGTGTTGGAAATTCTACGGGGATTGGATTTGGGGCGTTGGTGTAAAACTTAAAAAATTGGAGATTATGAAATACCATATTGTAAAATATATAGGTCAGTTTGGTTTTATAAAACCATGGACAGCGGTGCGCGATAGCGAAACC
>CALGLY010000152.1 GCA_937959095.1 uncultured Saprospiraceae bacterium | reverse complement strand
TTTCGCCGCAAAACGTTTGGCTAGGGTATGATTGCCCGGGAATGTACCAGCAGGAATCGCTATAAATCGGCTTTCTGCTAAGTATCTTCCAAAGCTATTGCCTTCATCTTGGAAGAGATTGAAATAGCGCGCCGAATGTACCAGCGGACGCTCCGCATCTTTGCCCCCTAATACCTGACTAATCGCTCGAAGTAACAAGGTGTCTTGTCCTACATTGCAGCCAAAAATGGAAACTCGACTGCTATCATTCAAAATGTTATTCGCTAAAGGAGTTAGTTCTCCGCTTTCCATAGCAATATTCAAACTTTCCGAACTACAGCGCGCACTTCCTTCGAGAACAGGCAAATTGATACCTGTCCATTGATTCCCATGCACTACCAGGTTGACTTGTTTCCAAGCGGCATCTTGCGGACGATTTTTTTCTAGATAATTGCGAACCGCTAACATACTATTACAATCTTTGACGATGAGGGGCGTACTTTCTAAGGAATCGGTACTGAAATATTTTAAAGCCGTTTCGTAATACGGGTTTTTACTAGATTGATCTTGCCCTAAAATAAAGGTGACGGATTGATGCGGATTGGTTGATTGCTCATAGGAAATCGTTTCTGAATGACAACTCATGAAAGCAGTAGCGGCAAGACATAGTAGCAAAGCATTCGCTACTCGACGACTTCTAAAAACGAAGCCAATAATCGCTAATAAACCCACCATAAATACTAGCGCAAGTCCTAGCAACCACTTCATTGGATGTCTTTTATTCGCTAGTAAATTTGCACCACTTATGCCTGTGATACTCAAATCAAAACCTACTGCTTGGTTGCTTACACCTTGTGGTAGTGGCAATGCTTGTTTTACCTGCTTTGTAGCGGTCGTATATTCATTCACAATGCTATCTTCTACAGCTATGAAGGACGTATAGGCAGTCAGTAAATTATATTTCAGCCCCAATCGGGTAGTCTCATCCTTGTCTGCTTGGCTGATGTTGTGTTGATTAAAATCAGCAATATTTCGTATTTTTTCTCTTGCCCAAAGGTATTTCAAGGCTACATTTCGCGCATCTGTATTGCTGTTTTTAGTATCAAAATCTATTTTCACTAAGCCTGCTTTAACTTGTCCTTTTTTGGCTTTGCCTTTTCCCCAAGCTGTCCCTTTTCCAGTTTGTGCTGCGCTATTGGTATAGCCTTGCAGATACACCTTCCCTTTCAAATCGCCTTTATATTTTCCGAATAGGATAACTGGACGATCACTCATCACATCAGGAATAGTGCTTGGTTCTATGTCATACGCCTCTATACCATCGAAGCAAGCCGTGATTTGAGTAAGCAATGGACTGCTGATGTATTTGCGTAATTTTTCTGCTTCGGCATTCGCTTCCGATTGATCCGTGACAATGAAAGGCGTGCCTTGCCCCACTTTTGCTAAACCTTCAATAAGGTGTCGGTTGACACTAGACCCAATGCCAAAAGCAAAGAGGTTGGCGCGATCTAAATTGGAACGAATAAGTTCAAAGGCTTCACTTTCTACCGTGATATATCCATCGGTAACTACTATGATAGAACGGGAAAGATTATCACTTTTTCTAGGCAATCGAAGGCTGCGTTTTAGGGCAGGAAGCAAGTTGGTACCGCCACCGCCACGTTGTGTAGTAAGGAAGTGAATAGCGGCATCAAGATTTTCCTTAGTAGCTGTTCTCGATTCTTCTGACCAAAGTTTGTTACCTCCTGCAAATAGCATAATATTGAAGCGATCCTGTACTTGTAAATTGGAAATAAGATTTCGCAAGAGCTCTTTGGACACATCCAATGGAAAACCATTCATAGAACCTGAAACATCTACTAAAAAAATGTACTCGCGAGGAGGTATTTCGTTTTGTTCTACGCGCTTGGGAGGTTGTGCCATGCAAAGGAAAAAATTCTCATCTCCATCCTGATAGACAAGCATACCCGTCTGTATTTTATCGCCTCGGTAGCTGTATCGAAGAATAAAATCTCTATTGCCTCCTTTCGTTTCAGAAGGCGCAAGTGCGACGCGCATCGCTTGTCTGCCATCAGGTAACAACTTGATTTTATGCGAAGAAGAAGTGATTTCTCCTAGTGGCATACCTCCATCGAGACGTACCTTTAAATCAAAATTATAGCTTGGAGCTTTGCCCTCTTTCTGATAAGGCATGGCACTATAGCCACTGTTATTCGCGTCTTTTCCATCGGAGTAGCGCGGCCCAACTACGGTAGGATAAACAAACTCGTAAACGCCTGCTTCTGGAATAAGCAATTCGGTATATTGCAAGAGTACTTCCACTTTATCGCCAGGCATAATATTTGCGACATTCATCTGGAAAACATTCGGACGTTCTTGCTCTAGTAAGGAAGCGCGTTTACCTTCTACTTTGGCTCTTTCATACTGTCGTCGTGCAGCGTTTCGTTCTTCAATTTTAGCTTTTATAATACGCTTTCCAACCTTTAGCTGCATTCCATATACGGCAGCTTGTGTACTCCCCGGAAATACATAGATGGCTTCAATCGGATGCTTACCAGTATTCTCGTACACTTGTTTTATTTCAACATTTGCAATCACTCCTGCGATATTTACCTCCGCACTCGTGGTCCGTAGCGGCATTTGTTCGCTTTGCGTGTTATCCGCACTTTGTACTATAAAATAAGGAGAAAGACTGCGGGTGTTTTGTGCACTCAATAGGATTGGGAATAATAGGGCGAGTGCGATTAGGTATTTGTTCATTTCTGTAGTTTTATCTTGTTAATTGATACTACAAAAATGCTTGTGTTCGCGCCCCATTTGCACGCTGCACTACTAGCTGGAGGGTTTGGCTTAGAATTCGTTGAGGTTTTGGGAGTATTTGTTTTTGAGGTCGAATACTTTATGAAAAAGATAAAGCGGACTATAGTTAGCAGACACACTTACCAAGTGCCTGCTAACTAAATGTAAAACTATGCTAATCCGCCAAT
>CALGLY010000151.1 GCA_937959095.1 uncultured Saprospiraceae bacterium | reverse complement strand
CTAAAACAGATACAAACCAATAAAAATGTCGAGCTACATGCGCAAGTAGATGACTACTTTATGCTCCTGAAAAAAGAAAAGATTACCGACCGTGCCGTACAGCGATACTATGGCGTGTCGAGCTTCATGAAGTTTCTAGATCGCTTGTGGGTATTGCTTGGTTTTCCTTTATTTTTGTATGGTTTCGCCAATAATATGTTGCCTTCCATGCTCCCTGAATTCATAGCACGACGTAAAACAAAATACATTGGCTATCGTGCAACAGTACGCATGGCTACAGGCTTCTTAATTTTCCCTTTTTTCTACGCGCTTCAAACCTTTGCGGTGCATTATTTTATCGGGATTTGGTGGGTTACTCTCCTTTATTTTCTGACACTCATTCCAGCGGGACTGTTTGCGTGGCACTATGTAAAGTGGGTGCGCTTTGTATTAAAAGGTATTCGTCTGAAACGGAAACCACAAGATATAATTGATGCGTTGATAGGACAACGAAAAGCTATTGTGACGCGCTTGCTCGAATTTGTGGGTTGATGCACTAGTTTGTAAACATGTTCTAAATATTTTCACAAAAAGAATTTAAAATGAAATACCGGATTCAATTAGCTTGCTTTGCTGTAATATGCTTATTAATAAATTGCACCCCCAAAACAGAAATACAAGCTACAGAACCTGCTAAAGAAACACCAAAACAAGTACTGATACCTGCCATTCAGGAAGCAGAAATAGAAGACCTCTTGATAGAGAGTGCGGGTAATGAAAAGCGAGGTTTGAAAGAGATAGGCGAATTCCCGATAGGTGGCGCAGTAGATATAATGAAGGTGCTAGAAGATGAAAAATTACGTGCTATTACTATTCGGAATTTTAATAGTATCACGTCTACGAATGATATGAAGATGTACTCTATTCTTCCGAAAAAAAATCAATATACCTGGGCTAAAATTGATAGTCTAGTCGCATTTTCTAAGCGGAATAATCAACGCTTATTTGGACATACGCTGCTGTGGCATCATGGCTTGCCAAAGTGGATAGAAGAAGAAGCTGCTACGAAGGGAAAAGCTTGGACAGAGCGATTTTTGCAGGAATATATTTATCGTGTAGTGAGTCGATATCGAGGTGAAATAGCTGCTTGGGATGTGGTGAATGAAGCTTTTGAATCAGGAGGCGGTGCGTATCGAGAAACGTTTTGGTATAAAACCTTAGGGAAGGGATATATCGCGAAAGCTTTTCATGTAGCGCATCGTGCCGACCCAGATGCAGACTTGTTTTATAATGATTTCAATATCGAGCAGGATACGGCAAAATTACATGCTGTCCTTCAGATGGTAGAGGAACTAAAAGCCGAAGGTACACCCATCACAGGCTTAGGCTTTCAGATGCACATTCGTATGGATACGTCCGATGAAGCGATTGCCTACGCGCTACAACAAGCCGCAAAAACAGGCCTTAAAATCCACATTTCGGAATTAGATATTATTTTCAATAAGCATAATGATAGCGAAGGTGGCGGGGAGCAAGTTATCAAAGTACTTAGTCCTACTTTACTACAAGCACAAGCAGATAAGTACGAGAATTTAGTAAAAATGTATCGAAAATATATTCCGAAAGAACAGCAGTATGGCATTACCTTTTGGGATTTTACAGATCGCGATACTTGGGTTCGTCCTTTCTTTAAAATATTGGATTGGCCGACGATTTTCAATGAGCAATTGGAGCGTAAGCCTGCTTATTATGGTTTTGTGAAAGGATTGGCAGAGGAGCTTTAAAAGGAATAAGAATTTGATTTCAATAACGGACGACTTCAGCTCGAATATCATCAACTTAAGAAAATGAGTTTGGCTTGAATTTCTATTCAAGTCGTAATGCGGTCTCGAAACTCCGTTTCGTCCCACAGAGTTACAGCAAAAGCGGCACTCGAAACAGAGTTTCGATGACACCTCACGGCTCGAATAGAAATTCGAGCCAAACTAGAAGAATAAATAACTAGCCTAAAATGACTAATTTATTCTTCCACTCTGCCTAAGTCGACGACGTTCAATCCTAAACCACTTCCATCATCCCACTAGCTGCTGCAATTTTCTCATCCAAGCCATTAAAATATTCATTGCGGATACGTAGGGAATGTTTTGTGATATTATTCGATTGGCTAATCAAATTGGTCAGCCAAGTAGAAGCGCGTTGGCAGAGTTCCTCGTCGTAGCTAAGTAGATAATCAGGATCGCAGAAAGTCCAACTGACAAAAGACTGCTGCTGAGAGGTGGCATAAATCACATTATTAGTCGCATTGAAGAGTTCCGATTGGTAGAGGTCGAAGTTGGCGCGTTCTTCGCCATTGTATATTTTTTTCCCTTTGCCAGCCACTTCGCGTGCTTTTAGCATAAGTTCGCGCAGGGCATCGAATAGGCGTTGAGGTGTATTTTTATCTTTGAATAGATTGATAGCACTCAAATAATTTATTTGCTCGAAGGTACTTTCCAAAATAGTATTATTCCATATTTCAAAAGTAGGAATGCTACAATAGAGTTCATAAATTTTATCCGCTATGGCAATATCTTCGGGGGTAAGCATCTCAAAATCGAATTGTTTGCCATGTATGCTATCGCCATTCCAAGAAGCTACTTCCCACACGAAAAGCTTGAATGCTAGCAATTCAGGCTGCTGAAGATAATGGAAAAGGGGTAAGCCTTTAGTCGCATAATAAATTTCTATTTCTGGAAGACTGGCAGCATGCTCGAACTTCTTGAGCATATCCAGCAGAAAATCTTTGAAGGATTTATCGGCTTGATCGTATAGGCTATAGCTACAAAAAGCAGTTTGTTGCTTCGCGTTCGATTGCGCGATAGAATCAAGGGAGAGATTGAAGCGATTGGCAATGGTACAGGCTTCCTCAAAGGTGAAGGATGTTTCGCCACGCAGTCTTCTATAAATCGCATCTTTGCTTAAAAATAAGATGCTGCTAAGCTCTTCAACGATTTCTGTCTTCTTATCGAACTGTTTTGCAATTTCTGTGGCTAAATTCGTTCCAAAACCTTCCATGTGTGTTTGTGTGAGTCGATAATTCAATGATTTTCTGCAACAAGGTAGCTTTTCCCAATGATTTTTTGCAAAAAATGGACTTCAAACAAGTTACTTTCCTACTTTTCCAAACAAAAAGCAATACGTCCTAGCCACAGTTGTCCCAAAATGCGATAGTGTTTTGTAGGATTTTTGCGCTTATGTTTGTGTAGTAATTTTAAAGATGCAACACAATGAAATACACACTCTTAATTTTTTCTTTCCTTTTTTTAGGAAGTCCAAATTGGGCTTATGCCATAGGAACAGAGCTACCTACTAATACTGAACCAACAGAATCATCCGATGAAAAACAAATAGCTCGACTTGCTATACTAGGCGTATTGATTGGTATTGCTTCTGTTGCTGTTTTCGGATTATCATTTTTTTTTGTCGCTAAAAGTGCCGCTTATCTAGGTGGTTTAGCACTATCTGTTCTAGGAACAATTTTTTCAGGTAGTAGTTTGAGGCTTATAAAACGGCAAAAGGAGAAGAAGCCTTATCGAGATTATAAGTTTCAGGCAATGCTAGGGTTAGTGCTATCGCTCTTAGTAACGCTTAAAAAATAAGTTAGTCAATTGGGGGGACTAAAACGATAGTTCCACTGAGGTAATTCTTTATCAAAAGGGGCGTAATCCCATAATTTACAAAAAAGTCCAGTAAAATAAGAAGCGCTATTTTTGAGGATTATTCGACCAATCTACAAAAATAAGATGTCTTCATTACTTACTGGACTGGACAAAATCACAGAAAAACTCAAAGAAACG
>CALGLY010000150.1 GCA_937959095.1 uncultured Saprospiraceae bacterium | reverse complement strand
GCGGTGTTTGCTTGAAATTCTATAATTAAATCAATATCGCTATCCTCCTTCGCTTCTCCTCTTGCGAAAGAACCAAAAAGCCCTAACTTCACTAACTGATAGTTGGTGAAGAAGTCCTCTTTTTGTGCTTTTAAATAGCTTATTATTTCTTCTTTCTTTAGCATATTTCACTTAGGTTATCTGTTGAGTGTCTTGTAAGGCGTTTTGCATTTCGGTAGCTTCTGCTGCGGTCATAATTCCTGCAAATTTCAGGATGCGTTCTACAGAATCTTGCTCTGCTCGTTTTTTTATTTTTATCAAATTCAAACTAGCCAAAATATCTAGTAAATGCTGTGCCTTAGGATGCAATAATTCAATTTGTAATGTCATAACGAAGTACTTTCTTCAAAGTTAAGCTTTTTTAGGATGCACCGCAAATAAAAAAAGTCGAGCTTCTCGAAGAAGCTCGACTTATGATAGTGGCGTTTACCCCACCACAATATTAATCATCCGCTTCGGCACAACGATTACTTTCCGTATCGTCTTACCCTCCGTCCATTTTTGGACCGCTTCATTGGCTAAAGCTGCTTTTTCGATTTCTTCTTTGCTGGCATCCGAAGCAAAAGAAGCCGTAGCGCGCTTTTTACCATTAATAGAAATTGGATATTCAATCGTATCCTCTTTCACATATTTCTCCTCGAAAATAGGATAGCTCGTCTCGTGTACACTAGCAGTATTGCCCAACTGATGCCACAAATCTTCGCTCGTATACGGCGCGAAAGGCGCGAGCAAAATCGTAAGTGGCTCTAGGATAGCCCGTTTGTTGCATTTCAATTTGCGTAACTCATTGCTACACTCCATGAAGGCACTCACGCAGGTATTGAAACTAAAGCGTTGAATATCATCTGTCACGCGCTTGATCGTGGCGTGTAGGACTTTAAGTTCCTCCTTGCTAGGTGCGTCATCGCTGACGGTGAAGGTATCATTGGTATGGAATAAATCCCAGAAGCGACGCATAAATTTCGATACACCACTGATACCCTTCGTGTCCCAGGGCTTATGTGCTTCTATCGGGCCAAGGAACATTTCATACATACGGAAAATATCCGCGCCATATTCCGCCACCACTTCATCTGGATTGATGACATTGAACTTCGACTTCGACATCTTACCCACTTCTGATTTCGTGAAGAAGCGGTCGCTGTCATCGGCTAGTACAAATTCTGAATTTTTATATTCTGGTCTCCAATTTTTGTATTGTGTAATACCATCTGCACTCAAGTAGGAATTATCCGAGCCATAATCCGTCACGAAATTGATGTGAACGGGTAGGGGAGTCAAATCCTCGTATTGTGCCGCCAATTCTGCGCTGATGTATTTGCCTGTTGCTTTCTGATAATAGGCAAATTCAATCACGCCCTGTATCATGCCCTGATTGATAAGCTTCTTGAACGGTTCTTTGGTCGGTACAAGTCCATTATCATATAGGAATTTATGCCAAAAACGGGCATACAATAAATGCGCCACCGCGTGTTCTGTACCGCCGATGTATAAATCTACATCTTGCCAATAATTCACGGCTTTTTTGCCTACGAATGCGTCGTCATTATTGGCATCCATATAGCGCAAATAGTACCAAGAAGAACCTGCTACGGCTGGCATCGTATCGGTTTCGCGTGTCCCGCCATCGGGTAGGTTTATCCAGCTATCTATACGAGAAAGCGGAGAACGTCCGTCGCGGCTTGGCTTATAATCGTCTGTTTCAGGCAATTCTAGCGGCAATTGTTCCAATGGAATAATCTGTGCGTTTCCATCCTTATCGTAGGTCATAGGGAAGGGTTCGCCCCAGTAGCGTTGGCGGCTGAAACCTGCATCACGCATTCTGTAGTTCACCTTCGCTTTCCCGATCTGCATTTCCTCGATTTTCTCATTGGTGGCAGCGATAGCATCTAGCACGTCCATGCCATTCAAGAAACCCGAATTGATAAGCTTTCCGATTTTGTCACTCAAGGTCGCATCTGGAAAAGCTGATTTATCAACGACATCAATAATTTCTAAACCGAATTTCTCAGCGAAACGTTTGTCGCGCTCATCATCGCTAGGTACTGCCATGATTGCGCCTGTGCCGTAGCCAATTAGGACATATTCTGCAATCCAAACAGGTATTTTTTTATTCGTGAATGGATTAATCGCATATGCACCCGTGAATGCGCCCGTAACTTGCTTATCTGCCATACGGTCAATCTCGGAGCGCGCGCCTACATAAGCGATATAGTCCTCAATGTCTTGCTTTTGAGCGTCCGTAGTCAATTGTGCTACAAGCGGGTGTTCTGGTGCAAGTACCATATAGGTCGCGCCAAAAATTGTGTCAGGTCTTGTAGTATAAATTTCAATTTTTTCATTACTTCCTTCTATATCAAAAAATAGCTGCGCCCCCGTAGAACGTCCGATCCAGTTGCTTTGCTGTGCTTTTAAGGCAGAAGACCAATCCACGCTTTCCAAATCATACAATAAGCGATCTGCATAGGCGGTGATGCGTAGATTCCATTGCCACATTGCCTTCTGTATCACGGGATGTCCGCCACGTTCGGAAATGCCTTCTTTTACTTGGTCATTTGCCAAGACAGTCGCCAATTCTTCACACCAATTCACATAACCTACACTGCGGTAAGCTAGACGATAATTCATCAAAATATCCTGCTGTTCCTTGTGCGACATCGCTTTCCACTCGGCTGCTGTGAAAGTTGTTTCGCAGGTATTCGCTGCTTTTACCTTCGCATTTCCATCATCTTCAAATTGCGAAACTAGGTGTGCAATCGAAAGGGCTTTATCTACGGTTTGGTCGTAATAATGCTCGAATAATTCTGTAAAAATCCACTGTGTCCACTTGTAATACTTCGGATCACAGGTTTTTACTTCTCTGCTCCAGTCGAAGGAGAAGCCTAATTTATCCAACTGTTCGCGGTAGCGTTTGGCGTTTTTTTCTGTGGAAACACCAGGCGCAATACCTGTATCCAATGCATATTGTTCAGCAGGTAAACCAAAGGCATCGAAACCCATCGGGTGCAACACATTGAAACCTGTGAGTCGCTTGTACCGTGCATAAATATCCGACGCGATATAGCCCAACGGATGCCCTACGTGCAGACCCGCACCTGATGGATACGGGAACATGTCGAGTACATAGAATTTCGGTTTG
>CALGLY010000149.1 GCA_937959095.1 uncultured Saprospiraceae bacterium | reverse complement strand
CACCATCATAAATATGAATACTACAAATTTCTACTGCTGGTTTTTTATTGCAACTATGACAAAGAATAGGTAAAGGTTCATTGCGCGATAATAATTTGACAGCTCCTCGAACAGCGATGTTATATTCATTCACCACTTTTATTTCTAATTGGGTGGTACTACCATAGTCATAATCATATTGCAAAACCATCCCTTTAGTGAATACTTTGGACATAATTTTGTCCATTTCATCATCATCACTCATCCCCTCATCATCCCAATCATAGCGTTGTCCTTTCACCTGAAAACCACTTAAATGACCACAGCATTCTAGCCATATTGCTCTTAAAAAAGCATCCAAATCAGCTAAAGGTTTTTTCCCATTTACTAGTAGGTGTAGAAACATCTCCCCTGCGGGAATTTGCAAATGAAATGCTTTTGCCTTGGTCTTAGGGTCATGCAATTCTTTTAAATGCGAACTCAAATGCCGTGTAATACCTGCTCTTTGATATACTTT
Source organism: uncultured Saprospiraceae bacterium (assembly GCA_937959095.1). Lineage (GTDB taxonomy): Bacteria > Bacteroidota > Bacteroidia > Chitinophagales > Saprospiraceae > JAAUTG01. The sequence continues at coordinate 4,430 of CALGLY010000149.1, read as the reverse complement.
ATCGCAGTAAACACATTTGCCTTCTGATTTTAATTCTTCCATGATTTATAATTTTTATAATGCTAAATAACGCTCTACTGCCCGCGCCACATTCTGCCCATCCATAGCAGCCGAAATAATGCCTCCTGCATAGCCTGCGCCTTCTCCACAAGGAAACAAGGCCTCCACATCTTCGTGCATATAAGTTGCTCTATCACGTGGAATACGCACCGGCGAACTAGTACGACTTTCTGTACCAATAACTACGGCATTTTGGGTATAATAGCCCCGCATTTGCTTCCCGAATTGCTGCACGCCTTGCTGCAAACGCTTACTAATAAAATCAGGCAATAGCTGATGCAAAGGCGCAGCATACAAGCCTGGAATATAAGAGCAATCAGGTAGCGAACTAGAGACTTTTCCTTGCACAAAATCTACGAGACGCTGTGCAGGTGCGCGCTGATCGCCTGTGCCATGTCGGAAGATGGTTTGCTCTACTTCTTTCTGGAATTCTAAGCCACCAAATGCGCCATACTTATCCGTATAGGCGGTCATGTCTTCCTCATTGACTGCTACGACCGTTCCTGAATTGGCAAAAGGAGAATCGCGCTTTGATAGAGACATTCCATTCACAACCAACTCCCCTGGTGCAGTAGCAGCAGGTACGACCAAGCCGCCCGGACACATACAAAAGGAAAACACGCCTCTATCCTTTACCTGACACGCCAAGCGATAACTAGAAGCAGGCAAGTTTTCGTCACGCTTTTTTTGTTTGTATTGCACACTATCTATCAATTGCTGTGGATGTTCAATACGAACGCCTAACGCAAATGATTTCGTTTCGATAGTGATGTTTTTTTCGTGTAAAAGGCTATAAATATCGCGGGCTGAATGCCCTGTAGCTAAGATAAGTGCCTCGCCATAATGCGTCTGTTGCTCATTGACGATGACTCCCTTTATTTTATTTTTTTGAATGATAAAATCAGTCACTTTAGCATCGAAATGCACTTCGCCTCCATATTTTTCTATGGTCGCGCGCATATTTGCTACGATATTCGGCAATTTATTAGAGCCAATATGCGGATGAGCATCTACGAGAATATCCGAGTTTGCGCCATGCTCTACGAAGAGGCGCAAGGCTTTCTCGATATTCCCTCGTTTCTGGGAACGCGTGTAGAGTTTTCCATCCGAATACGTGCCTGCTCCACCTTCTCCGAAGCAATAGTTAGAATCAGGGTTCACTTGCCCAAATTGCTGAATGGCACGTAAGTCGCGACGGCGTTTTTGCACATCTTTCCCTCTATCTATCACAATCGGTTTCAGTCCCAATTCTATCAACTCCAAAGCCGCGAAATAGCCCGCAGGGCCAGCACCAATCACGAGTATCTCTCTAGCATCCGACACCATTTGAAAGCTATCCAAAATAGCCGCCTCTCCCTGATACTTTTCCCCTGAAAACACCGCTACTCGCAAGCGATAAAACGGTTCTCGTCCTCGCGCATCAATAGAGCGACGCAAATGCACGATTTCCTCCACCGCTTTCGGGTGGATTTGGCATTTTCGTGCTGCTTTCTTTCGTATTTTCTGCTCGTCCTTCAATTCGGACGGCAACAATTTTATTTCTACTTCTTTCCGCAAAGTATTTAAGTGATAAGATATGAGTGATAAATGATAAGCCTCTATAAATTTATGGAGTTTAATTCTATAAAGCCGTCTATCGTCAAGGCTTGTCTACCGATAGGTAGGCGAAGTCGCCCGTCAAACGAAGCGACCGTCTACCGTCTTACTCTCCATAATATTCAACATAGATATTTTCGGTTTCGTAGAGTTTGACACAATGTAATTGGCAATTTTTCAATTCTGGTTCGAGTTGCTGCCAGAATAGAATTGCTAAATTTTCCGTCGTTGGTTGCATATTTTCAGGAATGAAATCGACATCCATATTCAGGTTGCTATGATCGACCTTATCCGTGATGACGCGCTGAATGATTTTACTCAAGTCTTTCACATCAATAATAAAGCCTGTAATAGGATCAGGTTGTCCTTTCACGGTCACATAGAGCCAATAATTATGTCCGTGCCAATTTTTATTCGCACATTTGCCGAAGACAGCATAATTTTGCTCCTCGCTCCAATCTTTCACCCAAAGCTTGTGGGCGGCATTAAATCTTTCCCGACGTGTGAGATAAACCGTTGGCATTGTTTTACTTTAACTGTCTAACGATTTAGCAAACAAAGCCAAATCGCTCTTTCAAAATAGCCCACAAAGATACATTGCAACTTAACGCAAAGCAAATAAGAGATGAAACAAACAAATGCACTCCTTATATTCATCAAAAATCCTGAACTGGGGAAGGCTAAAACACGGCTTGCCGCTACCGTTGGTGATGAACGTGCTTTGGCTATTTATATGGAACTTCTAAAACATACTCGCAAAATAGCTGAAGAGACGACTGCTGACCGCTTACTTTTCTATAGTAAATTCATTGATACGAAAGATGAATGGGTAGCAGATAAATTTCAAAAACAGCTTCAAATAAAGGGTGGCTTAGGCGAAAAAATGCAAGCAGCGTTTCAATTTGCTTTGCAAAAATACGATAAAGCAGTAATTATGGGAAGCGATTGTGCCTCCCTCACCCCTGAAATCGTAGCGGAAGCTTTTCAGAAGCTTGATGAAGTTCCTTATGTCGTCGGGCCAGCGAAGGACGGTGGTTATTATCTGCTTGGAATGCGGCAATTTTCGCCTAGTTTATTTGAAAATATAGCATGGAGTACGGAAGAAGTGCTACCCACTACCCTAGCCCGCATCGAAGCCTTGAATGAAAGCTATCATTTGCTCCCTGAACTTTCCGATATTGATTATGAAGAGGATTGGTTGAAATATGGTTGGGAATTTTAGCTCACCAAAATCAAAATCGCACCAAGCGCAGTAAGTACCAAAATGAGTTGTCGAAAATGTTTTTCTTTTATCACTTTCACAAAGTGAACACCTAGAAAAAGACCTATTACGATAGCAGGAATTAGTCGCAAATTTACAGCAAGGGTTTCAGGCGTGATGGTTTCCCAGACGAATATATGAAAGGGCAATTTGAAGAGGTTAATGATAAAGAACAGCCAAGCAGCCGTACCAATAAACTCTGCTTTCGGGAAACGCATTGCTAAGAAAAAAATGTTAGAAAACGCACCTGCTAAGTTGCCTACCATAGTCGTGAAGCCTGCGGCTAAACCCATAATGCCTGCAAACCACCAATTGTCAGGTATATTTTTTATGGGGCGACGTTCCCACACATACATCATCACTACGGTGAGTAAAATAATGACCGCCATACTACGTCGGAAGAGGTCTTCGGGTAGGTCTTGACCAACCCAAACGCCCAATAGTACCCCTAAAAACATCCAAGGTAATAAACGAAATAGGTACTTCCATTGAGCATCCCGACGATAATACCAAACTGCAAAAATATCGCCCATAATAAACAAAGGAACAACGATACCCGTAGAGGTTTTGCCACCGAAGACAATCAAAAAAATCGTGACGACTAGTACCCCTAAGCCTTTCACACCTGCTTTGGAAATGCCAACAATAACGCCCGCTAGAAAAATTAGAATCCATTCCCACCAAGTCAATTGAAATTCAGGTGCGAGTTGCCAAAAGTCCATCATAGTGTGTTTGTCTTATTCTAAAATTAAGCCTAATGTAAACACTTAAACTTGTTTCTCGACAATAAACCATCCAATAATCCCTGGCAACGCAAAACCTAAAGCATTCAAAGTACCATGTACCGCATACATCCAAGGGATGGATAGGAAAGAAATGGGTACATAATATCGCCAACCATAGCCCATCGCTAAGACCATTCCTGCCATTAATGCCAAGCCTGATAAGGCGAAGAACCACGAAGTTTTTTGCTTTATTTGGAAGGCGAAAATCAAATGCAGTAATCCAATTCCGAAAGCAGAACTTGCCAAGATACTTACAAAGATAGTTTCAATAATTGGAGGTAATAAAAAATGAGACGTAGTAATACCAATAGCGACCAATGGAACGCCGATAATTACGCCAATACCCGCTACTTTTGCCCATTTAGTTTGAAATTTCGGTAAAATCAAGCCAGTCAATAAGGGTAAGATGAAACCTGCATAATGGAAATGCGCCGCCGTCAATAAAGTAATGGTCGCATCGAAACCAAAAGGGCGGAAATCTAAACGGTCTGCAAAAGCCCATGCTGCGCCGATGGGTAAAAAAAGGAGGGCTGCCAATAGATTGAGTTCAGCGATTTGGTACGTCCTGCTCTGTTGCCATTGATAGATTCTTTGGCAAGCCATCCAGATGGTCCAAAATAGCCAAGGCAAGGTCAATATTGCCGAGAGCTGACTTTTGTCTAAATAAAAAGCCAGCAAAAGTATCCATCCTGCTCCCAATCCAATGCTCAATTCTTTTTTTGAAAAGT
>CALGLY010000148.1 GCA_937959095.1 uncultured Saprospiraceae bacterium | reverse complement strand
TTCTATGATGAAAAGTGGCGTATTGCTTTGCACTTCATCGCCTACTTTCACGAGTATTTTGGACAGACTACCTTGCAGGGGTGAACCGACATGTTGGTCATTGCCTTCTACTGCTTTCGTATTGCTCTTTACTTCGTAATTTGAAGCTTTATCCACTACTGGAATAGCACGCATTTGCCCATTCAGTCGGAAGAAGACAGAACGCTGAGGTTGCTCGCTTGCTTCTGTAGTGTAAAGGTATTCCACCATTATCGATTTGCCCGATTCGATAGGAATAATGACTTGTTCATTCGGCTTCAAACCATAGAAAAAGGCTAAAGTCGGAATGACACGCACTACGCCGTAATCCTCTCGAAATTCGTGATAATCATCGAATACTTTCGGATACAATTCGCTGGCGATATAGTCGCGTTTGTCGTACTGTGCGCCATACTTTTCTTGGAAAGCTGCATAGCCTTTCTTTAGATTGATTGGCTTCAAATGTGCATTCGGACGATCCGTGAACGGTTTTTCTTCTTTCAGTACTATCTTCTGAATATCCTTGGGAAAACCACCTCGAATTTGCCCTAAATCACCACGCATCAAGTTCTTCACACTATCTGGAAAATCAAGACTCGCACCGCGCTCCAATATGTCCTGTTTCGTATAGCCATTGGAAGTCATAAACATCGCCATGTCGCCCACTACTTTGGAAGAAGGCGTTACCTTCACTAAGCCGCCAAAGAGATCATTTGCGATAACATAATTTTCCTTTATCGTTTCAAATTTCTCCTCCAAACCTAAGCCACGCGCTTGCGGACGCAGGTTGGAATATTGGCCACCAGGAATTTCATGCTTATAGACTTCTGCCGTACCTGCTTTCAATTCTGTCTCGAACGGATAGTAACATGCACGTACCGCTTCCCAATAATTCGAGAAGCGATTGAGGGAATCTAAGTTTACTTTATGTTCGCGTTCGTGTCCTTCCAGCATCGCCGCCACCGCATTGAAACTCGGCTGACTCGTGAGTCCTGACATCGAAGAAAGTGCTACATCTATTACATCCACACCCGATTCTACTGCTTTCAGGTAAGTCGCTGATTGAATGGAAGAGGTATCATGTGTGTGCAGGTGAATCGGAAGACTGACTGCATCGCGTAGCGCAGGAATTAAAATTTCTGCGGCACGTGGTCTCAATAAGCCCGCCATATCTTTTATCGCAATGATATGCGCACCTAAATCTTCTAGCTCTTTGGCTAAATCTATATAATAGTTTAAGTCAAATTTTGTCTCCTTGCTTTCCCCTACTCCACCTGTATAGCAGATACAAGCTTCGGCAACGCTACCCGTTTTTTCACGGACGGTTTTGATGCTCACTTTTAGGGCTTCTGTCCAGTTTAAGCTATCAAAAATGCGGAAAATATCAATACCCGTTTCGGCAGCTTTTATGATAAATTCTTCTATTAAATTATCAGGATAAGCTTTGTAACCGACTGCATTCGAGCCACGCAAGAGCATTTGGAAACAGATATTTGGGATGGCTTCGCGCAATAACTCTAAACGTTTCCAAGGATTTTCCTTTAAAAAACGATAGCAAACATCGAAGGTCGCGCCACCCCACACTTCCATACTAAATACGTCATTGGCATGATGATGTGCGAAGCTATTCGCCACTTTCATCAAGTCATAAGTACGCATTCGTGTAGCCAAAAGGCTTTGATGCGCATCGCGGAAAGTCGTGTCGGTATATTGTACTTGTTGCTGCGATTTCAGGACTTGTGCGAAATCACTCGCGCCTAGTTCTTGCAGTAATTGACGCGTCCCATTTGGTGGCTTTTTTGATAAATCGTAGGCTGGCACTACAGGCGTTCGGAAGGTTTTTTTATCATCTACATATTTCACATCCGGATTGCCATTCACAATAACATCAGCAAGATATCGGAGGATTTTTGTGCCTCGATCTTGTCGGTGTGGCAACTCCAATAATTGTGTATTTTGAGGAATAAAATTGACTGTTGCCCGTCCTTTTATGAAGGTTTCATTTTGCAATAAATTGAGCAAAAAGTCAATATTCGTCTTCACGCCACGCACCCGAAACTCCCTCAAAGCACGATGCAAGCGATTCGCTGCGCCGTCCATGGTGCGTCCCCAAGCGGTTACTTTCACCAGCAAGCTATCGAAGAAGGGCGAAATTTTCACGCCTGCATAGGCACTTCCTGCATCCAAACGAATACCCATACCACTCGCCGAACGATAGGCAATGAGCGTACCATAATCAGGCTTGAAGCCATTGCTTGGGTCTTCGGTTGTCACGCGGCATTGGATTGCGCAACCGCTTATTTTTATATCCTCTTGCGAACGCAAATAAATAGTAGGATGCGGCAAATCGTAGCCCATCGCTATCAGTAATTGTGTTCGTACAATATCTATGCCTGTAATTTCTTCGGTGATGGTATGCTCTACTTGTATCCTCGGATTTACCTCAATGAAATAGATACTATCATCTTCATCCACTAAGAATTCTACCGTTCCAGCATTACTATAATTTACGCCACGCATCAGCTTCAGGGCGTAGTCATATATTTTCTCTTTCGTTTCCTGTGATAAAGTAATACA
>CALGLY010000147.1 GCA_937959095.1 uncultured Saprospiraceae bacterium | reverse complement strand
CTTCCAAATGCTCATATCTTTGGCATCCAAGCAATAAGAAAAAATAGCGGCGGTATAATCCGAACCTTCGCGCCATAATAGGTCATTTCTATTGCTTCTCGATAGGAAAGGCGATCGAGTTTGGTGACATTCTCGAATAGGCGTGGATCGGCAGTGAGTACGCCTGGCACGTCCTTCCAAATGCTCATATCTTTGGCATCCAAGCAATAAGAAAAAATAGCGGCGGTATAATCCGAACCTTCGCGCCCTAAAGTAGTCGTGAAATTTTCGGAAGAACTGCCAATAAAGCCCTGTGTGAGTACGAATTGTTCATTGGTGAGTTCGGGTAGTACGCTGCGCTTGGCAGCTTCCATGGTTTCGTCCCAAATCACGCCTGCGGAACGATATAGGTTGTCCGTTCGGACTACATCACGAGCATCGAGCCAATGCGTAGGCAATTCTGCTTTTGCTAGATAAGCCGCTACAATTTGTGAAGAAGCCAACTCGCCCACCGATACGATTTGGTCATACATATAGTCGTAATCCTCGTGGGGTTCTTCTTCCAAAGCCCATTCTATTTCCACGAAAGTATCATTCAGACTCGTATAAATTTCGGCATTGGGTTCAAAGAGTCCTTCTAGGAGTTTGTAATGGGCGATTTTTACTTCATTTAGTAGTTCAAAGGCTTTTCCAGTTTGTGCGACATGGGCATCTACTACTTTTTCAAGGGCATTGGTGGTTTTTCCTAATGCAGACACAACGATGAGTAGGCGCGTGCCTTTATAATTAGCTAATATATCAGCTACCTTCTGAATACGTTCTGCATCGCGGATAGATGCGCCACCAAATTTGAATACTCTAATATCTGAATTCATACTGCGACTGTTTTCTTATTGAATCACCAAGGAATGAGAAAGCGATGCAAAAGAAATAGATTTTTTAGAAATTAGTTGTATTCAAATTGAATTTAAAACTGAAATCCAAGAAATCATCTATTCTGTTTCCAAAAACCGAAACGAATCCATAAATCGCTCCACATTGGCATTCATATTCTTAAACTGCGGATTCACCACTTGTACCGAATAATAGCGATTGCTTACCACAAAAGCCCGCGTCCGAATCACGGCTTTACCTTCCAAATAATCAATGCGCCACCGCTTGCCTTCTTGTCCTTGTAATTTGTCCTTGTGAATATAGAGCAGTTCGCCTTCCACGCTTTCTGTAGCAGATTGAATGGTGGCATCAAAGAATTCTTCGACCAACTCGGTAGAATCGGCGTGCATACTGCCTTCGGGATAGTCGCAATAGGTGACCATATAGATTTGATTGCCTTGTTTTTCTTGTTGCTGCAAAAAATAGGTATGATAAATCAAATCTCCAATAGCCGTTTCCGTAGTATCCACTTGGTGTTGGAGTTCTTGTGGAGCAAGTACTTGAAATTTACCAGCTTCGGAGCGAAACTCTGTCCATTTTCCAAAAAAAGGAAGTAGTATAAGAAGTAGCCAATACAATCGCATAATTAATTTTCGTTTTTAGAAAGACGCTCAATTGAAGGATTAAGTTGTTTAAAAGGGAACGCATTTTATTTTTATTTGATTGAAATGATAATCATTCCAGTTTTTCAAAAGATTTCACTTTGTCAGTTAGATAATTGATTGAAGAACATTTGTTTTTATTACCTTAGAACTTTCAAATGACGGCACTACATATAAAATGATTAACTTTAGATATACAATGAAACATCCAATTGCTGTAATCACGTTGTTACTACTTATAACTTGTCTTTTTTCTTGTCAGAATGACCCAAAAACTACTACAGAATCTGATGTCTTAGGCGAAGAATTGCCACCAGAAAAGGAAGATTTCAAAGAAGCTCGACATAAGTGGGGATACATTAATAAAAGTGGAAACCTAACGATTTCAGCCGATTTCGATGATAGCCGTGACTTCTCGGAAGGCTTGGCTGTCGTACAGAAAAAAGGCGAATGGGGCTATATTGACCAAACAGGAAAATATGTAGTAGAACCAAAATATAAGGGCGCATGGTCATTTCATGAAGGTTTGGCGCGCGTGCTTACTTGGGAAAATACAATGGGCTATATCAATTTGGCAGGTAGAGAGGTAATACAGACGCAATATAAAAACGCCAAGGATTTTAATGATGGCTTAGCACGAGTACGGATTGATGAATGGTATGGCTACATTGATAAGAAGGGAGAATTAGTTATTCAAAATAAATTTATTAATGCTTCTGACTTCAAAAATGGATTAGCAAAAGTAAAAGAGAATGCCAAATATGGCTTAATTAATACAGAAGGGAAATACATGATTCCTGCGAACTATGACAAACTGGAATTGCCTTCGGATGGACTGATTCGATTTAAGAATGGAGGCGCAGTCGGTTATTTGAATGAAACGGGGGAAGTTGTAATTCCGCCAAGCTTCAAGAGTGCTATTGATTTTCAGGATGGGATTGCTGCGGCCAAGAAAACGGATAAATTTCAATTGATAGACAAAGAAGGCAACATCCTCAATGAGGAAGGCTACGATATGGTATGGTATGGCAATGAAACACGCTGGATCGTGGAAAAAGGCGGCAAATTTGGTGCAGTAGATGCGACTGGAAAAACGATTATTCCTACTGGCTATGACCAACTCTATAGCTTTTCGGAAGGGCGGACTTGCTACAATAAAGGGAAACTTTGGGGCATCATGGATGTGGATGGTAATGAAGTCACGCCTGCTCAATTCGGCTTGGCTTGGGATTATAAAGAGGGCTTGGCTCGCGCTGCACTCTACGAAGGGATTGGCTTCATAGATCGAACAGGTGAAGTGGCAATTCCTCCACAATATTTGGATGTTCGTGACTTTTCGGAAGGGATGGCGAAGGTGCAGGTGCGGTAAGAATTGATATTGCGAAGTAGGGCGTGTTCATTTTTTGTCTTGACACAAAAAACGAACCAAAAAAAGTCAAGACTGTATTTCTTTCTTAACGCTCCGAAAGCGGCAAAAAAGCTAAATCCTACAAACCTGCCTGACGGCAGACAGGCTCGCTTTAACGAATGGTTTTTCAGGCACAAAATATTTGCTAAATACTGTGATTTCTCTTTCTTAGAGGAGTCTTTAGCTCAAACAGTGTAGTATTTTTAACGCCTTTTTGCCACCTTCTACACTAAAAGAAATGAGGTCGAAAAAGGTAGGAAGTTCTTGCCATCTCTAACATCAATTTATTAAAATGAAAGAACTAATAACATCAATTGTCCTTCTTCTAAGTTGTCAAATAGGGGG
>CALGLY010000146.1 GCA_937959095.1 uncultured Saprospiraceae bacterium | reverse complement strand
ATGAAGATAAATTCACTTTTTCAGCCGTATTTACTTTTGATAAAAATGATAAAATACAGGAACGTTGGTTTGGGAAGACCTTAACGCATTCCAATCGTCGCTTCACCTACAATGGAGCGCAAGAAGTGATTGATACAGGTGAAGGCGATTTTCCAGCAGAACTCAAAAAATTGGATTTGCTGGCGAAAAAGCTTCGCAAAGAACGCTTCAAGAATGGTTCTGTCGATTTCAATGCGGATGAAGTCCGCTTCAAATTGGATGAAGATGGTACACCTATAGATGTGTATGTGAAGGAGCGCAAAGCAGCGCACATGCTCGTGGAGGAATTTATGCTGCTGGCAAATAAAGAAGTCGCAAGATATGTGACGCAGAAAGGAAAAGACCAAGAAATTCCGTTTATCTATCGTATACACGATGAGCCTGATCCCGACAAAGTGGGCGAATTGGTGCGCTTCGCGAAAGAATTGGGTATCGAAATTAATGCTGCATCGCCAGAGCAAATTGCGAAATCCTATAACAAACTCGCCAAGCAAGCCTTGACCGATCCCTCTTTAAAAATTCTAGAACCTATCGCTATTCGTACGATGGCGAAGGCGGTCTATAGCTCGGATAATATCGGACACTATGGCTTAGGTTTCGATTTTTATTCGCACTTCACCTCCCCTATTCGTCGCTATTCGGATGTGTTGGCGCATCGCATTTTGCAACAAAATCTAGAAGGACGCACCAAGCGCGTGAATAAGGAAAACTTGGAATTGAAATGCAAGCATATTTCGCGGCAAGAGCGGAAAGCGGTGGAAGCAGAACGCGAATCGACGAAATACAAGCAGGTCGAATTCATGAAAGCCCATGTCGGAGAAGTCTTCGAAGGCGTGATTTCGGGCATCATTGATCGAGGCATCTTTGTGGAGACTGTCGGTAGCAAATGTGAAGGCATGATTCCATTCGAGACAATGAGCGAACCGTTTGATGTGGGTAATGGACGACTAAGTGCAAAAGGACGCGTTTCGGGCGATCTACTTAAAATGGGTGATACGATAAAAGTACGAATCATCGGCGCAGACCTGGAGAAACGCCGTATTGAAATGGAAATGGTGGAGGAAGAATAAATAAATCTTTAGAGATTAGGTAAAAAATGAAAAGGCTGTTGAATTATTCAACAGCCTTTTCATTTTTAAGAACCACCTCAACACCAATCAAGCCCCCTTCGATAAAGCCGTATCGCGCAATTTCTGCAAGAAAGGCGAGGCAAAAATAAATTGCTGCAAGGTCTCATTATCGCTTGCTAATACATCATCTCGATGTCCTTTCCAAGATACATTACCGAGGTGTAAAAGCGTTATATTATCCCCGATTTCCATCACCGAATTCATATCATGCGTATTCATTACGGTTGTAATATTCTGCTCGTAGGTGATGCTCTGAATCAATTCATCAATCACGATAGAAGTCTTCGGGTCGAGTCCAGAATTGGGTTCATCACAGAAGAGGTATTTCGGCTCTAGCACGATAGCGCGGGCAATACCTACACGTTTCTGCATACCACCACTAGTTTCGGAGGGGAATTTATCATTTGAGCCTTCCAAACTGACACGCTCCAAGCATTCATTCACGCGCATCAATTTTTCTTTAGCGGTCATGTTTGTAAACATATCTAATGGAAAGCGTACATTTTCCTCTACCGTCAAAGAATCGAAGAGTGCCGAGCCTTGAAAGAGCATCCCGACTTGCATCCGTATAGCACGTACCGATTTTTTATCCAATGCCGAAAAATTGACATCATCGTACCAAATACTCCCTGTAGTCGGCTGCATAAGTCCCACGAGTATTTTCAATAGCACGGTCTTCCCTGCTCCACTTCGCCCGATAATAAGATTACACTTGCCTTCTAGAAACTCAATATCCAAGCCCTTCAATACCTCTACATCCCCAAATGATTTATGTACACGATCTACTCGAATCATATTTTTAGTTGATAGTCTTCTGAACTAAGTCTCCTATACCTCAATTCTAATTTTTACTACAAAGAAAAACAATTAAATCGCTTTTGGTTGGCGATGGTGCGCTTTTTGTGCTGATTTTAATACAGAATTAGAAAATGAAAAGCGATTTTTGAAAATTATCTAAGTGATTTCTAAGAGTGTTATCTATTTTTGTTTTTTTGAAAAAATTAAAATTTATGAAAATTCCACCAGCCTATATACAACCACTCATGCACAGCATCGAAGAGTCCGTTATCATTGTTTATAAAGAGACACCAAGTTTAGCAGATACAGATGTAGAATGGGCCTATGGGAAATTGATAAGCTACTACAAAGCTAAAGCAGGAGGTAAACAGGTAGAAGAGCCACTCGCACGCTCCGATAAAAAACAAGATATATTAGATGAAATTCTTAATAGAATTGATGTGCGTGAAGAACTAAAAGCAGATGAAATGCTTATTAATAATCCTGATTATACCTATGGAGGAAAGGTCTTTTCTTCTTTGGCTTTCTTATATATGATCGCCCTAAAACGACTAGAAGATTCTGCCCGCTTTTGGCGCAAAAAAGATGGACGAACAGGCTATCTAGATTATACCTCTCGTTTTTTAGGGAGTTAAAGAAGATATTTTAACGTGTTCATTTTTT
>CALGLY010000145.1 GCA_937959095.1 uncultured Saprospiraceae bacterium | reverse complement strand
CGCTGACACTCAACGGGCCATCTGCAGAATGCAGGGCGTCTGAGCCGCGCTGATTGCCTTCCGATTTTTTGAAATAGGGTAGGACTTCATCATAACTCCAGCCTTCATTTCCGAAAGCTGCCCAATCGTTGTAATCTTCCTTATTGCCGCGTACATAAGCCATCGCATTGGTAGAGCTACAGCCGCCTAGTGTTTTTCCGCGTGGCAGATAGATTTTTCTATTCAGAATGTGTTTTTGTGGCTCGGTTTCATAACCCCAATCCACGCTAGAGCGGTGCAACTTAGAATACGCGCCTGGAATATGGATGTTAGGGTGCGAATCGCGCCCACCTGCTTCTATGAGTAAAACCGAATTGGAAGGATTTTCAGATAAGCGATTGGCTAATACGCAGCCTGCACTGCCTGCTCCAATGATGATGTAGTCGTAAGTCATAGTATGTGTTTAATAATGAGTGAATTAAGAATTCACTCTTGTGAATTACCTTAGATTACTCCGCTTGCATTACGCGCATTTGGTGTTCTAGTCCTTTCGTGAAAAGCGTCGCTAAAAAACCAGCCATCTGTTCATTCGATACGTTTAGATTGGTCGTATGAATATTTAAGAACAGTTCGGAAGGCGTACCAATTAGTACATAACTAAGCATTTGGAATTCGTCGTCATGTTCAGGTGCATCAATCACTTTTTGAGATTTCAGGTTGCCTTGGAGATCATTGATGATTTGCTTGATACTATCACTGCCATAAGAAGTACTACGGATGTAGGCTTGATTTTTTCTATGAAAATCAATGCGATCTGGATGAGAGGCATAGTCAAAGAAGCTTTTGAAGGCAACATATAAAGACTCATACATCGTTACTGCGCCTTTTCGGGCTTCATAGATAGCGGTCCGAATTTCATTATTAGCTCGGTCAATCACCGCATTGAAAATGTCTTTTACATCCGTAAAATAGTTGTAAAATGTACCTCTACCAAGTTCGGAAGCCGTTACAATATCGGCTACTGTAGTTGCCTCGAAGCCTTTTGCTGAAAACAATTTCAATGCCTCATCAAGTAAGCGTTCGCGGACAATTGCCTTGTTTTTTTCTCTTTTCCCCATATAAAATTGAACCTATTATGAGCCTCTAAGTTAATTTAATTCATAGAAGAAACCGACTTTTTATATAAAAATGACAGGATGTCATTTTTTGTACTAATTTTAAATCATGAAATTTCAAGACTATAAGCCACCTTTTCTACTTCGAAACGGGCATCTTAATACAATGTATTCGCCCCTATTTCGGAGGCAAGCTAATCCACCCTATCAGCGCATTCGTGTCAATACGCCTGATGATGATTTTTTGGATATAGATTTGCTGAAAGGGAATAATAAACGATTGGCGGTGCTTTGTCATGGCTTGGAAGGTTCTAGTGCTTCGCAATACATTATGGGGACAGCGCGCCTTTTGCATGAAAATAAATGGGACATACTCGCCATGAATTATAGAGGTTGTAGCGGTGAAATGAATCGAGCCATCCGAATGTACCATAGCGGCGCAACGGATGATTTGGATAGTGCTTTGCAATACATTATGCCCGATTATGATGAAATCGTTTTAGTCGGGTTTAGTTTAGGTGGAAATTTAGCGACGGTCTATTGCGGAGAGCGTGGAACGGCTTTGGATAAAAAAATAAAAGCCCTCGTAGCAGTATCTGTCCCTACAGACTTACTAGCAGGCGTGCATCAAATTATGAAACGTTCCAATTGGCTTTATGAGCAGCGTTTTTTGAATACGCTGCGTGATAAAGTTCGCAAAAAAGCCGCGCAGCATCCAAACGCTTATCCAATAGAGGAACTCAAAAACATAAAAACGATTTATCAGTTCGATGATACCTATACTGCGCCTGTAAGTGGCTTCCGAGATGCTGCCGATTATTATAAGCAATGTAGTTCGGGACAATTTATTCCAGCATTGCAGCTCCCAACACTTATCATCAATGCGCTCGATGATCCCTTTCTCCCCAAGGAATGCTACCCCTATCAGCAAGCAGCAGCGAATGATAATGTTACTTTATTGACTCCTAAATATGGCGGGCACGTTGGTTTTGTGCAATTTGGGAAGCAGGCGTATTGGGAAGAGGAGTTGATTTTGCAGTTTATCAATAAATTTAGCTAAAAAGCAAGCAGGGTTTGGCTTGAATAGGAATTCAAGCCAAACTATGGTAGTCCCTTTTGAATGTGTAAGCGTTTATTTTACCCCAAGCCCTTAAGGCAGTTAAAAAAGTCCAATTTTCAACCTCAAAATCAATCGAATTGTCATTTTTAGCGAAAATTCGCTAATTTTTTCCACAAAAATGACACAGCGTCACTTTCTTTAATTATATTTGTACTAGAAGTGTTGTTCAAAGAATTAAATCCTCTTTTAATTTCACAAATCAAAGCAAGATTTCGCGCCTATACAGTTGCTAGATTTTGCTTTAATTAGTGAAATATCGGACTTAATTTTTTGAACGGATAGAATCAAAATAAAATTCTAATAGTTCGATTATGGCAAAATATATGAGTATGGACGACCTACGATTCGTCCTTCATGATATGTTACAGGTTGAGGACTTATGTTCCTTAGAGCGTTACAAAGATTACGACAAAGCAAATTTCGATATTCTTCTCGATTCCACGAAAGCGTATGCAGATAAGGTGATTTATCCATCTTATAGAGAAATGGATCAGCAACCTGCCCGCTACGAAGATGGCAAAATAATTGTGCATCCAGTAGTAGGCGAAATGATGAAGCATGCAGGCGAAAATGGTTCTATTGGATCTTTTTTCGACTATGAAGATGGTGGAATGCAATTGCCACATGTCGTGTACTCTGGAATGTCGCATATCACGCAATCGGCTAATAATGCCTTGCCAGGCTATCCAGGCTTGACTACAGGTGCAGCAGGACTTATTGCAAGTTTTGGCTCAAAGGAACTGAAAGATACCTATCTGCCAAATATGATGGCTGGAAAGTGGGCAGGTACCATGTGCCTCACCGAACCACAAGCAGGAAGTTCGCTTTCTGATATTACAACTTCTGCTACGCCAAATGCAGATGGTTCGTACCAAATCAAAGGACAAAAGATATTCATCTCAGGAGGGGATCACGAATATTCAGATAATTTTGTACATTTAGTACTGGTTCGTATTGATGGCGCGCCAGCAGGCACAAAAGGTATTTCCTTAATGGTAGTACCTAAGCATAGACTAAAAAAAGACGGTTCCCTAGAGCCGAATGATGTATTAACAGCAGGCGATTTCCAGAAAATGGGACAACGCGGCTACTGTACGGCACACCTAGTTTTTGGTGAAAACGACAATAGCCAAGGCTGGCTAGTAGGTGAAGCCAATCGCGGACTGAAGTATATGTTCCAAATGATGAATGGCGCACGTATAGATGTAGGCTTAATGGGCGCATCTACAGCTACGGCGGCTTATCATGCTTCACTACAATATGCGAAGGAACGCCCGCAAGGTCGTAGAATTCAGAATGGTACAAAGGACGCTGAAAAAGAGCAAACCACCATCATCAATCACCCTGATGTACGTAGAATGTTGCTCCTACAACGTGCTGTAACAGAAGGTTCTATCGCACTCCTGATGCAAACATCCATGTATCATGACTTGTCTATGTACGGACCAGAAGAAGACAGAACACGCTACCATAATTTACTAGAAGTACTTACGCCAATAGCGAAGACCTATCCTTCCGAAATGGGAAGAACATCTATAAATAATGGTCTACAGATATTGGGCGGTTATGGTTTCTGTACTGACTTTCCATTGGAGCAATACTATCGAGACATTCGTATTATGTCACTCTACGAAGGTACAACGGGCATCCAATCGCTCGATTTGCTAGGTAGAAAAGTAGTGATGAAGAATGGCGAAGCAATGCGCCAATTGGTAGAAGAATTTAAAGAATCGATTTCAGCAGCTAGTAATTATGATGACTTGAAGCCTTATGCGGAGCAATTCAAAGAAGCTTCCAAAGAGTTACAAGCGGTCATCATGCACCTTTTAGGTTATGCTATGAAAGGCGAATATGAGCGATTCATTGCCGATGCGAATATTTTCATGGAGCATATGAGTACGGTGGTGCTAGCTTGGCAGTGGCTACAATTGGCTACTACAGCAAAAACAGCACTCGTTACAGGGAAGAATACGTATAGCACGGAATTTTATGAAGGTAAAATCCACACGATGCGTTACTTCTATAAGTACGAATTGCCGAAAACAGCAGGATTCAAGACTATCTTATTACACAAAGATAGCCTCACGATTCCAGAGGAAAGCAAAGTAGCTTTTGCATAAAGAAATTTCTGACTAAAATTGACTACAATAATAAAGAGGAAGTGGATTTCGGTTTGCTTCCTCTCTTTTTTTTATAAAATCATCGAATCAAAGTCACCTCTTGAGTCACTTGTCCCATTCTGCCCAGAATAGTCTCTGTATATGCTACCTTATA
>CALGLY010000144.1 GCA_937959095.1 uncultured Saprospiraceae bacterium | reverse complement strand
GGATAATTGAGAATTATTGAAAGTTGAAATATGTAATCAATTTTTAATAAAGCCTTTACAAAAGCCATGGGTTCTTAATTCTCTAATTTCAATTGTCCTTTAGCACTAGTACAAAAAAAATGCTCGCCTGGGTGTAAATTCCCTAGGCGAGCATATATAAAAATACTATTGAAAATTTGATGAATTATCCATGAGGTGCAAAAAGTCTAGGACTTACAATTTGCTTGAAGGAGAATTGCTCTCCATTCTCTAGGATGATATTAATAAAATAGACTCCTGCTTGCTTCGGTGCTTGAATTCGTCGTTGCGACCTGCCTTCAGGAAGGCTATAATTATTTTGTAAAATGGTGCGACCAGACATATCAATCAATTGCACAATCACATCCGTATCTTGGTTGCTTGTGAAATGTAGATTGATGAATGTTTGAGTATTTACTGGATTCGGACTAGAGAAAGCATTTAAATTAATTGGTGTAGGATCTACACCTTCTCTACGTGGCACAGTGAACTCGAACGTTTCAAGACAATTGATTTCATCAATAATTGTCAGCGTATAAGTGCCCGCATTTAAGTTGCCTATATCGGTACCTGTATCGCCATTGTCCCAAAACACTTCATAAGGCGGTAAGCCACCCATAATCTCTAGAGATATGCTTCCCTTTACATCTGCCGAGTCAGGGCGGATACGAACATTTTCTACTTGTATTTCATCGAGTACATTCAAGTTTAGGTTAATCGTACTATCACAACCTGATAGGATAGAAGGAACTACTTCCGAATACATTCCTGTTTCCGTGTAGTAAATACCCTCTATTTCAAATCCTTCGCCTGCACACACGGTACGTGCGATATTGGTAATATTATCATTCGGATAATCCAATCCGATAATATACATGCTATCGCAACCCGAATCTCCTCTAAATATTTCGATACCTACTGGATTGGCCTCATTGAATATTTTGCCATTGATTTCATAAAATTCACCAGGGCAAAGTTCTTCTCGAATCGTTACTTGAATAACCTCTGCAAAGCTTAAATCGACATTTACGATACTATCACAACCATTGCCTAAGGAAATAATTTCTGTACCTGCTGGATTGGAACTATCATAACGAACGCCATTTACAATCATAGATTCCGTAGAACAAATCGTTTCTTCTATATCTATCGTTACAGAGCTTACAAAATTCAGATTGATCATTACAAGACTATCGCAGCCACCTGCAGTAGTCAATAGTTCTGTGCCTGATGGATTACTTTCGCTGTAAACGGTGCCATTTATTTCCAGCACATCTCCCATACAGAGTGTTTCATTCAGCGTAGAAGTAAAGGCATCTTCAAATGTTAGATTTATTACAACTAGACTATCACAACCTTGCGCACTCGTTAGCATTTCTTCCCCACTTGGGTTGCTACTATCATAGGTTGTTCCATTTATTTCTATGGACTGTCCAGTACAAAGTCGCGTAGAGAATTCGCTAATCCTTGTTTCTATAAAGGATAGATTAATATTTAATAGACTATCGCAGCCATTTACAGAACTTAAGGTCTGTTGTCCACTTGAATTTGCTCTATTGTAGGTGATATCATTTATATCAACCGACTCCCCTGCACAAAGCTCCAATTCGAGAAATTCTTCAACGACATCATCAAATTGTAGATTAATAGTCATAATACTATCACAACCATGTATCGTAGAAAGTAACTCTTCTCCACTTGGGTTACTTTGATTGTAAATAACACCATTTACTACAAGAAATTCTTCTGCACACAAAATTCTAGAGTAGCTCACTAATATCGTTTCTTGGAAATTTAAATCGACATTAATTATACTATCGCAGCCATTCGTAGCCGTCAAGAATTCAGTACCTGATCGTCTTCCTGCATGGTAGCGTTCGCCTGCTATTTCTATCGTGTCTCCGAAGCAGTAGGTGTTCGTGACATTACTCACAATCATATTTTCGAAAGTGAGGTCGATATTTATAATACTATCACAACCATTCACCGCAGTTCGCATTTGCGTACCCGATGGATTGTTCATATCGTACATAATTCCATTAATATCACGCGATTCATTGGAGCATAGCATTTCTGTAATATTCGTTTCGATAGCATCTTGAAAGGTCAAGTCTATCGTTACAATACTATCACAACCGCTCGCACTCATGATATTTTCCATTCCGCTTGGGTTGCTTACATCATAAGTAGTACCATCTACTACTATGCTTTCTCCTGCACAAAGGGTGTTTGTCAGTTCGGTATTAATACTTCCATTGAAGGATAAGCGAACTTCCACCAAACTATCACAGCCATTCATAGTCGTGAGGGTCTGCATGCCTGATGGTGTGTTTTCATCGTAGCGTATGCCATTCACTTCTATGAAGTCTCCTGAACATAAATCGCGCTCGATAAGAGTTGTTTGCCCAGCTTGCTCAAAGAAAAGCATAACATTATAAACGGTATCACAACCATTCACTGTCGTGATACGCTCTGTACCACTTGGATTATTTTGATCGTAAGTTGTGCCATTCAATACGAACGAACCGCCTGCACAAAGCGTTTGGTCATAGTTGACGGTGACTGCGCCATCGAAGGTTAAGTTCACTATTATCAAACTATCACAACCTGCTGCGGATTGGAGGCGTTCTTCTCCACTTGGGTTGTTTTCATCGTAGACCGTGCCATTATATACTCGACTTTCGCCATCGCAAAGTGCTTCGGTGACTTGATTGCGGATTACACTATCAAAATTCAATCGAACATGGATTAAACTATCACAAGCTGCGCCTATCGAAATACGTTCTGTGCCATAAGGATTACTTTCATCATAAGTCACTCCATTCACTACGATACTTTCTCCTCTACAAAGCGACATATTAATATCTGTCATCGGACTAATCGCTTCTACATTGATGATTTGTAGCATGGTATCTCTACCAAAATCATTCGTTGCTACAAGCATTACTTCGTATTCCCCCTCTTGTTCATAGGATACAAAAGGTGCAAAATTGGTACTATAGTCTGGCATTCCTCCAGGGAAGAACCACTGATAACTTGTTGGGTCACCTGCAGAACTATTCATAAAGGATACTGTAGTACGGACGCAACTTGCATCTACATTCGCATTAAATGCCGCATCTGGCATTTGTGAAATAGTAATGGAACGCACAATTGTATCGCCTGGACAACCAAAACTAATTGGTACTAAGGTGATGTCGTACGACCCGTTCGCATCATAGACATGCGAAGGATTATAGGATGGGAACATAATGCCGTTACCAAAATCCCAATAGAAACTTGTGAATTCGATAGGAGGTGAATTCAGTACCATTTCTACTGTATTCCCATTCTGTACTATATCGAAATCAATAGATTCTGTCTTTTTTACATCAATATATTCTGCAAAATTGTAAGTATGTTCTCCTAAGACATTAGAAACGGTCAAGGATACATCAAACAAGCCTGGATTTTCATAGACTACTGTAGGGAATTGCTCCGTAGATGTGCTTGGCGTACCACCCGGGAACGACCAATTCCAATTTCTTGCATCTTCCGATACATCTCGAAATTCCAAAGTGAATGGTGGACAACCCGCTGTCGTATCCACATTGAAGGCAGCTTGTGGGAAGTTGATAATATCCTGTTGTGGTGATAAAAATATTGGTGCAGAAGTGAGCGCAATATTTTGTGGCGTGATCAGGTTTTCTTCTCCTGTATCCGAGTAATCCCACTCTCGCTCGAAGAGTTGTCCTACATTTAAATTAGCAGGAAAACTATACAAACGACTTGCATCTTCTGAGTTATCTGTTGCGGTTTCTGCCCACAGCACATAAACAAAATTATCGAAGCCATCGCGAAACGCGCCCCCTCGTATTCCATTTGGTAGATTGAGTGCGGCAGTCCGATTTATATCGAATGTTGTGCCAAAGAGCATATCACTTGTCGTCTTATAGGCAACGCCCGCCTCTGTTTTCGTTTCTTCGCCAATACTTTTTTCGCGTACACGCTCATATAAGCCCATTAAGTCAAATTCAAAACTCGCATCAGGCAAATATTTTTGCTCGGTTAAAGAGAAAATATGCAATTGCACAAAGTCATTCATTGCGGCAGCCACATAGGCTTTCGTAGTGAAGTTACGCTGTGCAGCATCGCCTCCGATGAAGTCATTGAAATTTCGTCTTGGTATATTACATTCTGTTATTGTCCATAATTTTTCTGGATGGGTTGCACCATCGTAGCCATATTTGGATAGGATATCTTGCATATTATTTCGCACCCGCATCAGCCCGTCTGCGGCTGCATCGGAGTGACGGTTATATACAAACCCGCCTTGCTCTACACTATAGTATTTGGTCGTGCCATCGAAGTGCGGATAGGAGTGAAAACCCATCACATCGAAGTAGGCACCTCCTTTCAGCGGATAGGCTGTAGAGGCTGAACCATCCACAGGATTATCCGTATTTCGTAGCACGGCATCCAAGAAACTCAAGTAGCCTGTTCCTGAAACGACTACATAATCTTCGGGCGAAATTGCCTTTATGACTTCGTAGCTAATGCGAAGCATACGCACATAGTGCTGAACAGGTGCACGTAGTTTATATTCGCATGGATCGGGATCTCTGTCCCACCAGTTTCCTACTGGATCGCCTGGTTGTCTCCAGCCACGCTGCCCTGTATAGTCAAAGCCTGGTTCATTCCATATTTCCCAGAAGCGAATATAATCGCCATATACTTTTATCAGCTCATAGAGATAAGCTGCATAGTAGTTATTATCGTTGATTGGTGTGCCATTCTCCCCATTATCCCAAATATCAGAATAGAGGTTGGCGAATAATTCGGATTGTGCTGTTTCGCAATATCTATTCTTATCGCGGAGCGAATCAGATGGGAAACCGACAATCATGGTATTATCATTCAGTCCTAAATTTCGATAATGCTCAAAAGTGGGTACACGGAAATCGTAGCCCCATTCATCCACAAAAGAGCCATACATCGCTGGGCGAATTGCTTTCACCCCTACACCACTCACCCCTACAGTACGATCACCAGCTGCTATCGTAGCCAATTCCATATCTGTCCAAGGTGGGAAGTAGCCCAAGTTAGAGCCAGGACGGAAACCTCCTTCGTAAGGTGTTACGAGATCATTCGCTGTTCCTTCTAGTGGTGTGATAGTAGGTAATTCTACAGTTATAGTTATTTCTTTTTCAGAAACACCGCATTCATTATAGGCTTCAAGGCGAATCACATAGCTTCCTTCCTCGAAGTAGGCATAGGTTGGTTCAGCCTCCTCAAAGTTGTTGCTGCCATCCCCAAAGTCCCACGAGTAGCCATCTGCGTTTGTACTTGAGTTATTCGTTAGGGTAACAAGCGGCCCGAAGATTTCTACTTCAAAATCTGCATCAGGTGCACCTTCTATAAATATAAAATCGGACTGCTCTTCCACCACATTGCCTAGGATGTCGCGCATCACAAGTGTCACAGAGTGGTTGCCGCCTTCTTGGTAGAAAATAACGGGAAACTGCCCATTAAAAGTAGCAGGTGTTCCATTCTCAAATTCCCATTCCCAAGCTGTTACATTCTCAAGGTTTGACCCTTCAAAACTCACACTTGCTGGCACACAATCGGGTTGCTTATAGTTGAATTGGCGTTCCAATAAGAAAATTGGCGTAGCATCCAACTCTAAGTTCGTTGTACCTACAGGAATGGAAACTCTTGTTTGCGAAAAGTCCCAACGGCGCATCGCCATCGCTTCTAAATTGAAACTAGCGGGAAACGTATATAAAGCACTTGCTTCTTCCGATTGGTCAATCTCTGTTTTCGCCCATAGCATGTACATATAAGAGCCATCATTGCCTAAAAATGCTGCACCATCAATATTGAATGGCAGTTGCATAGCAGCGGTTTGCTCTTCATCATATGTTCTTTGGAAGAGCATATCAGAGGTAGTCTTGTAGGCAATACCCTCTTGGTTTAGGGTTTGATCATAAGGTTCTACATCGTTTACTCGCTTATATAGTCCCATCAAATCGAACTCAAAGGAAGCTTCTGCTTCTGCTTTTTGTTCCGAAAGCGAATAAATGTGTAGTTGGTGAATATTATTACGAATACTTTCCAAATAGGCTTTCATAATGAAATTCCGCTGCGCGTCATTGCCTCCTAGAAATTCGCTAAAGGATTTTCTTGGAATATTACATTCCGTGATAATCCATTCTTTCTTCGGATAGGCAATATCATTGTAGCCATAATTAGATAAAATTTGTTGGTAAATATCTTGGGTACGTTTAATACCTGATGCTGCTCCATCGGAGTGCCGAGACCACACAAAAGCATTTAGTTCGCGTGACCATTCGCGGGTAGCTCCATCGAAGTGCGGATAGGAGTGAAAGCCCATCACATCAAAATAAGCACCACCACCATAAGGGAATTCTGGTGTTACTGCCCCACCATCAGGGTTATCTGTATTTCGCATGATGGCATCCAAAAAACTTGGATAACCTGTACCAGAAACACATACATAATCATCAGGCTGGAAGGTTTTTATAACTTCGTAGCTAATGCGAAGAATACGGACATAATGCTGAATAGGTGCACGCAACTTATAGTCGCATGGATCGGGATCATTTTGCCACCAGTTCCCTTCTACTTCTCTTGGTAGCCAGCCTTTTGCACCTGTATAATCAAAGCCAGGTTCATTCCATATTTCCCAGAATTTGATAAATTCTCCGTAATTCTGAATTAATTTGTAAAGGTATAGTGCATAGTCATTATTATCGTTTACGGGCGTTCCATTTTCGCCATCATCCCAAATAGGTTCATATAAATCAGCGAATAACTCGGACTGATATTCATCACAATAGAAGGTTTGGTCGCGATGTGCTTCATCAGGGAAACCCACGATGAGCGTGTTATCTTTTAGTCCTAAATCGTCATAATGTTGAAAGATTTCAATGCGGGATTCGTAGCCATATTTTTCTACGAATGAGCCAAATAGAGCAGGACGTATGGCTTTGACACCAACACCCTGAATGCCTAACTGTCTATTACCAGCAGCGATATTTGCTAGTTCTATATCAGTCCAAGGAGGAAAGTAACCTAAATTTGCACCAGGTCGGAAAGCACCATCATAGGGTGGCACGAGATCTCTTGCAGTATAATTCACTTGTGCTTGTAGCGTAAAACTGATAAGCCAGAATACTACAAGAAACAGCTGCCTATTTTTCATGAGTTCACCTTTTAAAAACTACTTCCTATTGCTAACCTACTTATTGGCAAAAAAATGCAAGTGTCTTAATAATTTAGTATAGTGTGTGTGTAAGGAACTATTCAAAAAAAAATGTACAATTCCCTAAATGCCAATATTTAGAATCAACTACTTGAAGTAGGGGACTATAATTACTTAGATGTAGTAAGAAGATAGCTTTCGCTAACTATAACTACTTATTCTTTATTCGATTTGTGTGCAATAATGTTTCATATTCATCACTATCAAGGGATTAGCTTGACAAGAATATGATATATATATATGTATATCAGCCCAATAAACTTGATTTTAACTGCTATAAATAGCTTTCTTAATCAATTAAATTATCGATGTTAAGGTTTTGATTTAAGCCGATATTATATATGGCAAATGCCTGAAATGCTTTTACTTGTAAAGTTGTGGCATTGTTGAGTTATGAAGTTGACTTTGCGTCAAATTAGTTTGACATTTCATCAAAAATCATTTTGAAATGAAAAACAACTCAACAATTAAACAACATTACAAAGCGTGAACTTTCGTGCGGTTGCTCTATATTTTTATATAAAGTAGATACTTGATATTACAGCAAAATATTTTTTCACTGTAGTCTCTGTTTTCAAGCTTAATTTTATTAAGTATATCTATAAATGTGTAAGTGATAGATTTGAAATATAACATCAATGTATATGCTATACAACATCAAAGAAGAAGGTATGTTCTCATTTTAAGTATAAGAAGGGAAGGTAGGAGATTCCGTAAAAATAACTCTAAAATGTCAATTTTTCAAACTTTCCTTATTAATTGCTCAATTTTTCAAAGTCTCGAATTTTATGATTTTATATTTTAAACACTCTGATAATCAAGTTTTTATTTATTAAATACTCTTAAATAACAATACTTCAAATATTACTTAAAAACGAATGTTCTGCACAAAATCTAGTGTTAATGTCTTCTATCTGCAAGAATACTTTTTTTGAAGTAGCTGATTCTATAGGCATTTCCATATTTCTGACTGGATTTTTGTCCAAAGTCGAGTTGTTATTTTCGAGCCTCCCAAATTTCTTTTGCATACATCGCTGCACCTATTGCACCTGCTTTGTTTCGGAAATG
>CALGLY010000143.1 GCA_937959095.1 uncultured Saprospiraceae bacterium | reverse complement strand
TTCCAATAATCGTAATAGCAAAGGCGCAACTACGACACTAGAAGCACCGACTATTAATGCCGTTTTTTTATGTTTTGTGATTTTCACCTATTTTAAAATATGTTTTCAAGAATACATCTGAATAGCCTAAACGGTTGTATTTTTCATTACGATTCTTGGGTATATAATATTTTACTTGCAAAAATGCAGAAAATACCCTATTTTTGGTTAGTAAATATTGAAAGGTTATTATAGAAGGTAACAAACTATGAAAAGCAAAATTATTACAGTAGTGTTACTACTCGCTGTATCTGCTAGCGTTTATGCAATAATAAACAATATAAAGATACAAGAAAAAGATATTCTTATCCAAGATCCACTTTCCACAAAAGATGCAGTCTTTAGAAGTGATTTAGAAGACACTTTTATTTCTACAAAAGAAGAAAATGTACTCTATGTGCCTAAAGCAAGTGATGTGAGTTGGCACATGCGTTCTTTTTAAGGAAATTCTACCTGGTTTTACAAAAGTTTAAAAAAAGAGCCTTACTTGATAGAGTAGGGCTTTTCTATTTCTGAGGAGCAGTGTATGAATAAATGTACACCGTTCCTTACCTTTGCGAGATGCCACAACAAAAATATCTAATTGTAGTAGGTGGTGCAACAGCCAGTGGCAAAACTAGCCTTTCTATTGAGCTCGCGCAACAGTTTAACACAGCTATTTTTTCCTGTGATAGCCGTCAGTTTTTTAGAGAAATGACGATAGGCACTGCCAAGCCTACCCTCGAAGAACTCGCAGCAGCACCACATCACTTCATCAATTCCCTTTCTGTAGAAGACAAATATAGCGTAGGCGATTATGAACGCGATGCGCTAAAAGGTCTCGATGCTATTTACGAAGAAAAAGATATAGCCATTCTCACAGGTGGTTCAGGACTTTATATACAAGCAGTCTGCGAAGGCTTAGATAGTTTTCCTGATGTACCACGTAGCATACGGGACGCGCTAGAAGAGGTATTTGAGCAAGAAGGAATTGAAAAATTGCAAGCAGAACTAGAAACTCGCGACCCTGCTTATTATGAAAAAGTAGATACTCAAAATCCGCATCGTTTGATTCGTGCTTTATCGGTGTGCAGAGCGAGTGGGCAGCCTTTTTCAAGTTTTTTAAATCAGCCAAAACCTAAGCGTCGATTCATTCCTATTTTTATTTTATTGGAATGGGAACGTGCCTTGCTCTATGAACGCATCAATCAGCGGGTCGATAAAATGCTAGAAGAAGGTTTGCTAGAAGAGGCAAGAGGACTTTTCTCACTTCGTAAAAATACAGCACTACAAACCGTCGGCTACCAAGAATTATTTGAGCATTTTGCAGGAAATTCTAGCCTCGAAACCGCGATAGAACTCATCAAGCGCAATTCTCGCCGCTATGCCAAACGACAAATGACATGGTTTCGGAGAGATACGCGTTGGAAATCCTTTTCAACAAAGCAAACAAGCGAAATCAAAGCTTTTATAGAATCAGCTATGAAGGAGTGATTTACTCAAAATCATCATCATCTCCCAATTCCAATTTCGCGCCAGCCAATTCACTCAAAGCATGTTGGTCGCCTGCTGCTTTAGCTATTTGCATTCCTGTTTTATAGGTCTGAAAAGCTGTTGGGATTTGATCTAGTCTTTCATAAAGTTTGCCTAAATGGTAATACGTACCAACATAATCCGTATGTTCTTTGGTGAGCTTTAGGTAATATTCGAGGGCTTTATCCCAATTTTGTAAGCTTTCATATTCTTTAGCTATAGCAAATACGATAAACGCATCATTCGGCATGCTTTCTTGAAAACCGAAGAGTTGTTTTAAGCGTGGTGAATCCATGTATTGTTTTTTAATGCTGTAATGTTGCAATGCGTTAATTGTCAAGTAGTGCGTGGTATTTATAAGGAGGGAATGAATTAT
Source organism: uncultured Saprospiraceae bacterium (assembly GCA_937959095.1). GTDB lineage: Bacteria > Bacteroidota > Bacteroidia > Chitinophagales > Saprospiraceae > JAAUTG01. Next base: position 12,314 of record CALGLY010000143.1, on the reverse strand, counting down.
GTCCTAGCACTTATGATTCAAAATTTATTTTTTAGAAATATAAATGCGCCAGACTAAGCCTACAAAAATAAAGCCTGTAAGTATGGCTGCGATAGAATAAAGGGTGGAGCTAGTCGTAGTCGCTTGAGCGAGTTGCGCGATGACCTTTAGAATATTATACAACCCGAGGAAACAAGCAACACTCACTACGATTAGCATCAAAGCATTCGATAGATTAGAATTGGTGAAGCCATCCAAAAAGAGGCTTTTATCATTTACAATTAATAGTAAAAAAATCGCGACGATAGGAAGCAATATGCCATTGATAGCTTGCGCTAGAATAATCGCAGGAATTGGCTTCACATCTGCTAAACCGAAAAGCAAACCAATACCTAATATAACCGCCCACACGAGCCGGAAATTGCGACTATTCATTGCCCAATTGCTGTTTTCAGTCTGAAAAAAACTACGTGCAGTGATGGCCGCCGCAAGTGGCGCAGTGATAGAGGAAGTAAGTCCTGCCACAAATAAACCTGCTGCGAAGAGTCCCGCAGCCCAATCACCAATTCCATTCGTGAGTGTGTCCGAGAGGGCTTTGAAAGAAAATTCGCCTTCGATTTGTGTACCGACTAGTAGAATTGCCATCGAAATCAAACCACCTATTAATATTGCAATACTGATACCGATGCGCATTTCTCGCACACTTTGTCCTTTGCTGATACCTGATGCTAGGAAGAGATTATACGGCACAATTGTAGTGCCAATGAGTCCGATAATGAGTAAGGCAGAACCATCGGGAATAGTTGGTAATAGAGCTGCTTCTATAGCATAATAAATTTCAAAATCACCTTGCATAGCTACGTAGAAGAACAATCCTCCCATGAGTGCAACCACCATTCCTAAAGCTTGTGCAATCAATTGGATATTGCCTAGTAGTAAAATACTAGCGCAGACCACTCCGATGCCCAATAATAATAGCTTCGGGTTAATAGTCGTAATGAGTTCTAAACCAGAAATTGCTCCAAGTAGATTCCCCGTCTGATAAGCCGCACAACCAAAAGCAATGGCTATGAAAAGTACCATTTTGATACTTTCGCTCGATGTTCCTCGATATTTTAAGGAAATAATTTCGCCTAAGCTCTTCCCTGATGCGATAGTGATGCGTGCGGCAGCTTCTTGCAAAACAATGGTAGCAAGCGTAGAAAATAGTAATGCCCATAGCAATGCCAACTGGAAACTTGCTCCAGCTTTTGCTGCGGTGGTCACTGTGCCAGGCCCAATAAAGGCAGCCGACACTACCGACCAAAATAGCACACTCGATGCGCCTTTGCTAAATGATATTCGTTTTGCCACGCTGGTTTTACTTTGATATGTAAGCCCTAACTTACAGACTTTGAGGCATACTGCCAAATGATTAGGCGAAGTAACGTTTCAGTGCCTCTGCCACCTCTTCTTGCACGCCTAGATAAATCGTCTGCAAACCAACCGCCTTTGCACCTTCAATATTTGCGGCATTATCATCTATAAATAAGGTTTCAGCAGCATCGAGTCCAGCGTCTTTTAGTACAAAATCATAGATTTCTGTTCCTGGCTTTCTCAATTCTATAAGGTGTGAATAATAGGCTTTTTCAAAAAACGCATCGAAATCTGCCATTTTCATATCGTGTTGGCTTTGCAAGTGTGCATTCACCCAATTCAGGTGCGAAGCATTCGTATTACTCAATAAAAAGATACGATAATCCGATAATGACCTCAAAAAATCGAAGCGATGAGCAGGAATCCCGATAAGCATGGCATTCCAAGCATCTAAAATTTCTTGTTGCGTAGCAGGGGTGCGTGCATGATAGCGTAAGGCATCCAAAAACTCTTGTTCTGTCATGCCACCCACCTCATAAACGTTAAAAACCGTGTCATCTAAGTGTTTTCGGATGTGGTCAGGAACTTTTTGTGGAACAAATTTGCTTAGTTCAGTAGTGGTTTTTTCTATATCTAGGTCAATTAATACGTTCCCAAAATCAAAAATTATGTTTTTTATCATAAGAAAGTTATTTAGACATTTGTTTAAGCCGCACAAAGTTGTAAATTTGCACTCCCTTATTCAAAAGTAGATAAGGAAATTTTAAAATATCGGTCCCATAGCTCAGTTGGTTAGAGCATCTGACTCATCAAAGAATAATTCTTCATTATGACACAGCAATTATATTGTGTAGTTTGTGAAGAGCCTTTAAATGGTCAAAAACGAAAGTTTTGCAGTAATAACTGCAAGCAAAAAAATCATTATCATACTGTAAAAGCGCAAACGAATACTTACCATTCTCAAACAATGCGATTCCTTAAACGGAAAATAGAATTGATTGAAATGTTAGGAGGTAGTTGTGCTGAATGTGGTTATAATGATAATTTGTCAGCTTTGCATTTTCATCATAAAGAGGCACACAAAAAAGAGTTTAAACTTGGCGCACGCACACTTTCTAATAGAAGTTGGGAAGCAATTCTCAAAGAAGTTAAAAAATGCGAGCTACTTTGTGCAAACTGTCATTCAGAAGAGCATAATCCAGAGTTAAATTTGGAGAATGTTAAAAGAATTATTCACGGTGCCCCCGATAGGAAACTGTCGGGTGAGAAGGGGGTTAACTCAGGGAAACCTTAACAGGTCGCGCTGATGGCAATCCTGAGCCAAGCCTAGTGAAAGTCGTAACAGTAGCTAGGAAGGTGCAGAGACTAGAGGGTGAGGAGACTCACCAATAAGCCCTCCACGAACGCCCCCCGCCTAAGTCCTTTTGGATACGGTGGTGATATAGTCCTACCCTTTAGCGAAAGCTTTAGAAGGTGAATCAGAGGGTCCATGGTTCGAGCCCATGTGGGACCACTTTCTATTCTATCTCAAGAGAATAGTCGCATTAAGCGGCTGTCATATAATACTATAGGTGTTGTAAGGCAGCCGCTTTTGTCATTTTATACGTACAACTCACGTACAGTGCTTATAGGCATACGTACAGTAGGCAACAAAAAACTGAGTATAAGCATGAGTATTTCGCAAAATAGATCCAATCAGTAATCCAAGTTATTAAAACTTATCGCCGCTCAAAATCTATATGATAATGGTCATCGTGCATCCGATTAACCAAATCGGGTAAGGAACGGGCAAAGTAAATACCACGTGCTTTTACCTTTTTGCCGCTTTCGGTGCGGAAAAAAGCAGGTTTCAGTTCTATTTTCAAGATAACTTTATTGATACGAAGTCCATTCTTTCGGGCGGCATCATCGAGGGCTAGAATATGCTTTGCCATCGTCTCAAAATCAATAGAAACTTTGGAAGCAATTGTTAAGTTTCCAGCATTGGTAAATTCAAGGAGATAATGCCAAAGTCCCAAGCGATCAAAGAAGCGCGACTGCTTTCCATTTTGGCGTTTTTTCGGACTCATAAAATCAACGCTCATGCCATTTTGGTGCGTGCGATGTAAGCGTAATTTTCCGCCTTTCTTATCCGAGCATTCCATTATTTTGAAATGCGTGCCTTTGCAGCTTGTTTCACAAGTTTCATAGGCTTCGAGTAAGGTGTTATGCACTTTGGAATCGGTATAGCCATTGTCCATCACATAATAACTCAAGGGGCTGAAATAGCTAAAATTAGCCCCCCAAAGTGGCATTAAATACGCATTTTCGAGCTGCCCCTTCCCTACTGTTCCTATGGATTTACTCCTGCCTTCGTTCTTATAAAACACTTCTGGAATTGCACATACTACAAAGGCTAGAAGAAGAAATAAAGCAAGATATTTCAGAAATCGGCGCATGATTCTAAACTTAAGGAGTGAGAAAAAACATTGTCAATTGTCAATTCTGATACGGCAACACATTCACTTCTGGCACTATCCGAATCCCAAATTTGTCCGCTACAGATTGCGCGATTTCTTCTGCTAAGCTCCAAACTTCTGCACCACTTGCATTGCCATAATTTACCAAAACTAAAGCCTGATTTTTGTACGCACCTGTATTCCCTACGCGCTTGCCTTTCCAGCCGCATTGTTCTATCAGCCAGCCAGCAGGAACTTTCACATTGCCATTCGGTAAGTTATAATGCACAATGTCTGGGAAATTAGTTTCTACTGCTTCAAAGTCGGTTTTAGAAAGTTCAGGATTCTTGAAAAAACTGCCTGAATTGCCTATCTCCGTAGGATCTGGAAGCTTGCTGGAGCGAATTTCAATCACCGCATCACTCACGTCTTTTATCGTCGGTTTCTTGATTCCTTTAGCTTCCAAGGTTTGAGCAATTGCGCCATAACTTAGATTGAGTTTATGCGTTTTTTGTAGGCGAAAATAGACTCTCGTGATTGCATATTTCCCTTTCAAGCCGCGCTTAAAGATACTATCTCGATAACCAAAATCACAAATGTAAGCATCAAATGTACCGATACCTCCTGTGCCTAAATGGGTCGCATCCAAGCGTTCAAAAACATCTTTTAGCTCCACGCCATAGGCACCAATATTTTGAATTGGAGCAGCCCCTACCGTACCAGGTATCAGCGATAAATTCTCCACGCCGCCCAAGTTATGTGCGATGCACCAAAGTACAAAATCGTGCCAATTTTCGCCACCACCTGCTGCTACTAATGCCGTTTCATCATTCTCTTCTACAATTTTAATTCCTTTAATTTCATTCTTTAAAACCAAATAAGGCAAGTCATGGCGGAGAAGTAAATTACTGCCGCCACCGAGTATAAAAACAGGTAGTTTATCTGTGTTTTGCTTAATTGCTGTCCAAATATCAACTACTGAGGCTACTGCACAAAAACGCGCTGCTTTCGCATCTATACCGAATGTATTGCAAGCGCGTAAAGAGTAATTTTCGTGAATTGTCATACTTTATTTAATGAATAATTGACAATGAATAATGAATAATTGCTACTGTGAGATAACGATCACTTTAAAAGTGACCGTTATCTTGACAATCTTCAGCCTAGTGGCATTTTTAATTGTTAATTATCCATTATTAATTAACTCAATCTTCTTTTACTTTCAGAACTAATTTACCCATCTTCTTGCCATTGAATAGACGATGGAAAGTTTCTGGAAAATTCTCGATCCCTTCATAGATGTCCTCGCGGCTTTTCATTTTTCCTTGTGCTATCCACATGCCCATTTCCATGGCTGCTTTCTGGTAATCTTTTGCATAATCGAGTACAACCATACCTTGCATACTTGCTCGATTGACCAACAACGAAAGGTAATTCTTTGGTCCTACTACATTCTCGCGATTATTATACTGCGAAATAGCACCACAAATCACGACACGCGCACGGAAACGTAGATTCGCTAAGGCATAATCTAGAATATCACCACCTACATTATCAAAATACACATCTATCCCATCTGGACATTCGCGCTTGATGCCTTTGTAGACATTTTCATTCTTGTAGTCAATAGCACCATCAAAACCCAACTCTTCAGTCATGTATTTGCACTTCTTCTCGCCACCTGCTATACCGACTACTTTGCAGCCTTTTATCTTGGCTATTTGTCCCACTATACTCCCTACCGCACCTGCGCCACCTGACACGAGTACGACATCACCTTCTTTGATTTTTCCTTCTTGAATAATACCAAAGTAAGCCGTCATACCTGGCATACCGAGCGTACCGATATACATCGGCAAAGGCGCGATATTCGGATCAACTTTGTGGTAACGCGCTCCGTCGGTAGCAGTATATTGTTGCACACCACCCCAGCCTGTCACATGGTCACCTACGGCATAGCCGTCGTGCTTCGTCGCGATAACTTCGCCTACTGTACCTGCACGCATCACTTCCCCAATCTGTACGGGTGGAATGTAGGATTTCATGTCATTCATCCAGCCACGCATAGCAGGATCAAGCGAGATATAATGCTGCTTTATTAAAAATTCGCCTTCCTTGATTTCAGGAATAGGATTAGTCTCCAATCTCCAAGTTGAAGCATCAGGCGTTCCTACGGGACGTTCCGCTAATATCCATTGCTTATTCATGCTATATTAAGTTATATCTAAATATTTTTCAATAAGAAGCTGCCAAAGATAGCAACTCCATCCTCAAAGAAATATCTTTGCAGTACTTTTTGTTCAAATCCCCAATAAACGATTTAGCTGCTAACTTCAGCCAAAAGCAGACAAGTCCCGTTAGCAACTAAATTGAACTGTTTGATTAACGGTTAAATAATTCATCAGCTAATAGGAAATTAGCAGATGAATTATATTAAAACTGAAGACAACCACAACTTATGCTCATAGTCACAGGCGCAGCCGGCTTCATAGGAAGTTGCTTAGTAGAACTCTTAAATGATAAAGGACACGACCAACTCATTGTAGTAGACGAATATAGTCGTGCAGATAAAAACAAAAACCTAGAAGGGAAACGCTACCAAAAGCGCATTCATAGAGATGAATTCATCGCGTGGTTAGGAGAAAATGCTTCGGCAGTAGAAGCTATTTTTCATCTTGGTGCGCGCACAGACACAACGGAGAAAGACACAGCTATTTTTGATGAACTCAATCTTAATTATACTAAAGCTATCTGGCAAATAGCCACGCAGCATCGTATTCCGTTGATTTATGCCTCAAGTGCGGCTACTTATGGATTAGGAGAATTAGGTTATGAGGATAAGCATGATATAGTGGAACAATTGCAGCCTTTAAATCCTTATGGCGTTTCTAAAAATGACTTTGATAAATGGGCATTGCAGCAAGCAGAACAACCACCGTTTTGGGCTGGCTTGAAATTTTTTAATGTCTACGGCCCGAATGAATACCACAAAGGACGCATGGCTTCGGTGGTTTTTCATGCCGTGAAGCAGATAAAAGCGACAGGCAGTATGAAACTCTTTCGCTCGCATCGGGAAGATGTGGCAGATGGCTACCAGAGTCGGGACTTTGTGTATGTGAAAGATGTGGTGCAAATTTGTTATTTTCTATATCAAAAGGCAACGACTACGCCCAATGGCTTGTATAATTTAGGCACAGGTAAAGCACGACCATTCATAGATTTAGTCACGGCTACTTTTGAAGCGATGAATTTAGAACCAAATATTTCCTTCATAGATACGCCTGCCGATATTCGAGATACCTATCAGTATTTTACAGAAGCCAATATGACAAAATTGCGAAGTGTGGGTTATGCTATGCCTTTTTATAGTTTGGAAGAAGGGGTGCGGGATTATGTACAGCGTTATTTAAATTTATAAAAAGCCGTAGAAAATTCTACAAACTCTGGCTTCTGCATTGGAATATCCCAGAAGCCTTTGTAATACAATTGCTTTGGCACATAAAGCTCACCCAATTTTCGGAGCTGAATATCCATTGTTACATCAAAATCGAACGCTGCACCTGCATATTTTAAGCGATATTGTCGGGCCACTACTTGGAAGCTTGTTTTATCAAAATAGGTTTCTAAGTACTTAATCACCGTTTTGCTTTCCTTCTGATTCTTTTTTGCCTTTGCAGAAAAAACATAGCAATCTATGTTGCCTTGATATTTTTTAGAACTAATGGCATAATCATAATAAGGCTGCATTTCAGGAGAAAAAATAGCTGTTTTGCTTCCTATCAATGGCACATCTACCCGCTCACCAGGCTGAAAAATAAGGCGTTTCAACTGATCTATGCGCCCTTCTATCATACCTGATTTTTTTTCGGTAGCCCCTTCAGGAGCTTCGCATTCTTCGCCTTCCGTGAAGAAAAGACGTTCATACATTCGGGCGGTGTAATAGCGTGGCTTACGCTTCTTTTTATAATATTTTCCTACAATTTCTTCTTCTAGCACTTCCATTGTTCGGCAGCGATCTCTAGCTGTTTGGCGTATTTTTCCTTCGTAAGCAGCTATTTTTTTTGAGGCTTTATCGAAGATCTCCACTTCATTATCCGAATCATACGTTAGAAACCGAAGATTCCGAAATGCTTGATAAAAGGATTCATCCTCTCGCACGAGGCGAATAAAATCCTCTGCATCGAAGCCCTGCCGAGAAGCTGTGACGACAAAAGAATCTAAATAGATGACCGAATAGATACTTTCGTTTTCTTGTGCAGAAAGAAAATTTATAGAGAGTAATAGGATTATAATGATGTATCGCATGGATAAATTAGAACTGAGATGTTATTTTAATAAACTTTTGAAGTTTTAAAAACTTCAAAAGTCTCGCTGCTCCTACTTTTTTATATAAGATGGCACTTCCACCACTTCAGTGCCACTTTCACGGGTAAGTGCATATACAAAACCCGGCAAAATACTATACGCACCGACTTCGCCTGCTTTATTCATGGCAATATAGCCTACTTGTATCTCTTTATGGTCAGCTTGTTTTTTCGCGATTCGCATGACTGCCTCTTCGCATGCCTCTTGAGGTGTTTTGCCTTGTCGCATCAATTCTACTATCAAAAACGAACCGACAGATTTTAGTACTGCCTCCCCTACTCCAGTTGCTGTGGCTAGTCCTATTTCATTATCTACAAAAAGACCTGCACCTATTATGGGTGAATCTCCCACACGTCCTGCCAATTTATAGGCCATGCCACTTGTGGTGCAAGCACCAGAGCAATCTCCTGCTTTATCTATTACTAGCATCCCTATCGTATCGTGGCGTTCTATATTGGCTACGGGCTTATATTTTGCTTCCTTGAGCCAATCTTGCCATTCGGTTTTCGACTTTTCGGTAAGCAGATTTTCTTTTTCAAAGCCTTGCTCTAGCGCGAAATTGAGCGCACCGTCGCCTACTAGTATCACATGGGGGGTTTCTTCCATCACTTTCCGTGCTACTTTTATGGGATGTTTGATGTGTTGCAAGGCACATACTGCACCATAATTGCCTTGCTCATCCATAATACAAGCATCAAGCGTGACTCGACCATCTCTGTCAGGGCGACCACCATAACCTACCGATTGGTCATTTTCATCGGCTTCTGGAATTTGTACGCCTTGCTCTACCGCATCAAGTGCGCGACCTCCTTTTTCTAATATTCCCCATGCAGCAGCATTTGCTTTTTGATTATTCCAAGTAGAAAGTACTACTGGAAACTTAGAAATAGAACTTGATTTGGCCGATGAAGCTGTTGTACAACTAGAAGAAAAAAGGCCACTTGCCCCTAAACCAAGAGCACTAAGCGTAGTTCGCGATAAAAAATGTCGTCGATTGAGCATGCTTTATATTAATAAATTGAGTTTAAAAATCAAGCTTGGAGTTTAAAATAGTATCAAATTATAGAAAAATGCTAGGCTTAAAGAGTTTCTAAATTCAATCTAGATAGAGTTACAAATCTATCAAAATTCAATTTAGAGAGAAAAAAAAGCATTTTATATGATTTTTTTTCAAATATGTCTTCAATTTAAAAATCATTTTTTTACTAAAAAGCCCCCTTTTGCAAAAACATAATCCGCTGATAATCAGATATAAATTATTTTTTCAAGCTTTATAATCGTATGAAAATAAAGGTTAATATTAAGGATTGACAGTCTTCGGAGGGTTGGGGTTTAGTTCTACATTTGTCCTGACACACAATAACAATTACATTTTTTTTAAAGACACTAGCCATGATTAAAGTACATACAGCGATAGCAACGACAGTTGCTAAGGGTCCTGTTATTGAAGACATTACTGGACCATGTAGCTAAATCTAAGATTTAATTGACACACAACAAATTGGATGGGTGGTTTAAAGAAAAACCACTCATCTAATTTAGACAAGACAGCCTAGTTGAAAAAACGACAACACGTAAGCTATGAATACAGAGATTACCCAGACATTAGAATGTAAGCAGGTAATTGAAGAACTATCAGTACTCAGAACAACAATTAAAAAAGTAAAAGCGGAAGTCCAATTTGGTTCTCCGCAAAAAAGTTGTAAAGGTGTTGGTATTTGCCGAGTAACGGTTCTTTCAGCCTCTACACAAACAAAGACACAAAGTAATAAAAAAGCAATTGCTTATCTCTCCCTCACTCGAGAAAAAGCACTTAAGATTAGTTTCTTCAAAGAATCCTTGAGTGATATAGCAAGAAAGATTTACTTCCATAATCTAAAATTTGTCGTCCAAGATGATTTGACGTTTCCGACATCTATTTCGGAACGCTTGGAATTGTCTGCGCTAAATATTTCGACAGGGGTATATAAAGTGGAAGAAACAGAGCAATTTTTAACCGTTACATTCAATTAACTTAAAAAAGTAACTATAGATTTAAAAATTACATAGAGGCTATTTCAGCCAACCGATTACAAAAATAAAAAGCAGCAAATGCTTTGCGACCATAAAGGAGCCTACTTATAAGACGCTCCGGTGCTCTCGTAAGTATGTGCATACTTGAAGATTGAAGGTAGTACAGCAAGTAAGCTGCTTTTTGACGGAGGGGGCTCTCAATAGAGAGAGTACCCTTTCGTTCTTTCTAGTCGTTAACCATTTAGGCTTGTTACTCTTTAATAAGGGAGTAGGCAAAAAAGAGTCCGTAGTTGGGCGATGCACTATTTTTTTTAAGTCAACCTATCGAAAAAATCCAAATTTCATAGAAGCGTTTCTTAAAAAGTAACAAGTCCATTTATGAAACAGATACCCATTCGCCCGATTGGTCGCTATTTCAAACTCGACGACCAAGGCTTTGTGCTAAATGATACTCATCCATCCGATATTCCACATTCTTATACCATTCTACTAAAGCAACTTATTACTGCCTATCAAGTAACTTATCCTGATAAGTTACATAGTATTTGGCTACGAGGAAGCTTAGCACGTGGATTATTTATAGAGAAAATATCGGATATAGATGTCTTTGCTTTACTAAAAACACCTAATATCCGCTGGGAAAATGCCACCCTAAAACAATTCCATACTGAGCAATATCCCTTTTCTATCGAAACCTGCATCAGTTCTTACTCTAACGATTTCTTGACGAAAAACCCAGCTTTAGCAATGCAAATACAAACACAATCGCATTGCTTATGGGGACAAGACATTCGTGCAGATCTGCCTTTATATCGTCCCTCGAAGTTAATGGCACTGAGTTATCGTTGGTTAGAATTAGATATAAAGATTTTTTTGGAAAAGGAAAATAAAGCTACAGAAGAGTATCAATCAATTCTAAAACTCCTTCTTCGAACTGCATTTGAATTGGTCATGGAACGAGCCAATCAATACACTCCTGATTTATATTACTGCTATTTGACTTCCGCACGCTTCTACCCTACCAAAGAATTAGTACTACGAGAAATACTATGGCACTATCTCAATCCGTTGGATTTCGAACGGATAGTGTACCTAGTACGTACACTTAGCCCTTGGATTATAGAGCAACTTGAAGATTTTTAGTAATATTGTATTATAAATGTCTTTAGCCCTTAGCTTGCCTATTTGCAAGTCGGGCTTTACTATTCCTGTTATTAAAAAAGCACAGAAAATAGTGTCTATGAAAATAAAAGATCTACTCTCAATTTTACTATGTTTTGTTACACTGCCAATTTTTGCACAAGATTTTGATTTTTTTGATACGAAAACGATCCAAGAAATACGAGTCACTACTGCACCCAATAATTGGCGATATGTCTTAGATTCCCTTCGAGTAAATGGCGATGACCTATTAATTGCCGATGTGATGATAAATGGGCAATCCTATAAGAATGTCGGTATTGCTTATGAGGCTTCGCGCGGTTTCACGCCTGGCAAAAAACGCAATTCTATCCGTATTCAACTCGACTTTAAGAGTCCACAAGCCCATCAAACACATAGTAACATCCGTCTTTCGGCTGCTTTGCGCGATCCTAGTATGGTGCGCCAAGTGATGACTTACGAAATTGCAGGAGCATATATGCCCACTCCCAAATCGAACTATGCAAACCTATACGTCAATAATGAATATTGTGGCGTCTTTATCAATATAGAGCCGCTTGATGCCGCTTTTTTTGAACAGCACTATAGCTCAAAGAAAGGTACGCTTATCAAAAGTACCCCTTCCTCTAGCGGAAAAGCAGAAGCAGGTTGTCGGCAAAATACCTTTGCATCCTTGCAATACGATAAAGCTGCAAAATGCTATGATGCTAACTTTACACTACTAGAAGGCGAAAATACGAATGGCTTAATAAAATTGACACAAACATTAAATGAAGACATCGCAAATATTGAAAAAATATTAGATGTAGATGAGACGCTTTGGATGCTTGCCGTTAATAATGTATTGGTCAACTTGAGTAGCTATACAGGTAATGCAAGCCGCAATTATTACCTCTATCAAGATGAATCGGGTATTTTCCATCCTATTTTAGGGGAAACGAATTTCTCTTTTGGAAGCTATAAGAATGTAGGATTGAGTTCGGATATGACCGTTAAGCAATT
>CALGLY010000142.1 GCA_937959095.1 uncultured Saprospiraceae bacterium | reverse complement strand
TGGTATCAAAAGAGCACTCTTCGCGCACCGCATCCTCCAATTGCTGAATATAGCTGCGCGCCTCCTGAAGGCGTTGCTGCATTTCAGCCCGCTCCTTAGTCGCATCGCCATGTCCTGTTATTAGGAGCTGAATAGGTTGCGTTTTTATAATTGTTTCTAAAGTATTCAGCGTGTTTTTGTATTCCGCTACACTTTCATAGATATAAGGAAACTCAATATTGCTCAAGTAGTCGCCAACTATAAGTATCTGTTTACTCGCATTGTAAGTGATGATTCCATCCGAATTATGCCCTACTGCTTGATAGAATTGATAATTATCCGCACCGAGTTGTAGTGCTTGCTTTCCTGCTATAGTATGTTCTATTTTTGGATATTCAATAGCATAATTTCGCTGAATATAATATTGGTCATCGAAAGTGCGAATTTCTTCTAGGATGCTTTCTTGCTTTGGGTTCTGGATGAAATTTTGAGAAGCAATCGTTTCAAAGCTCTTAAATTTCCCATAGCCTATAATATGGTCGTAGTCCGAATGCGTAAAAAGTAAATAACACCTTCGTCCCTCCTTTAGTGGCTCGATGTATTGATGAATAAATTCTATTTCGCGCGGCAACCAATTCGGATCGACCAGCAACAGGTAGTCGTCATCTATTAGTAAAGTAGAAGTCGTTCTAAATAATTCGCTTTCAAAGAGGACGAGCGAGGAATGTTCAATTTGTACTTTCATTTCTGTGTAAAAACTAATTTTTTATGTCTGCTAAAGGTAAACAAAGCTTTGTTTTTGCTTGCTATGTGCTCAGGCATATTGCTATTTCATCCGTTACAACCTAATTTAATATCAATTAATCAACCCGGACAAGCAATCTCATACTGTTTTGTCCACAAACCTTTATCCTATGCATTTCAAAAAAATTATATGTCTTACACTTTTTTCATTCCTAGTATGTAGTTTTTTATCCGCCCAAGATTATTGGCTATCTACCTACGTTCAAGACCCTAGAGGCTGGCGTTCCTCAGAAACAATAATAGACGATATGTCGGTTATTGTAGAGCCACAGGGAGCCTATGCACAGATTGATTTAACGATGTCGCTATCTACGAATTTCAACGAATTTCAAGTTAATGATTCACTCGAAATTTTATTTGACTTTGGGTTACCTAAAGGTTCTATTGTTCAAGATTCTTGGTTGTGGATAGGTGAAGACATTATTCGAGCTGAACTACTAGATCGTTGGATAGCTACCGAAATTTATGAAGAAATAGTAGCAAGGAGACAAGATCCGTCTCTACTCACTCGTGATCGTTATGGCGATGATTATCGCTATCAACTCCGAATTTTCCCCCTTACGCGTCAAGATCATGCTCGAAAATTTAGAGTTTCTTATCTCGTGCCTACTCAATGGAATGTGAATGATGTGAAAATGAGTCTACCTGTTCCATTTTTATCAGATAATAGTTTGGATTTTCCTATAGATATAAAGATAAAGACCAATGATACTTGGGGCAAACCTTGGCTAGTGCAGTATCCTGATTTTTTACTTAATCCAGATGAGGAAGGAAACTATACATTGGCTTACACTGGTGAAGTACTAGATGTTGCTTTTAAAGCACCTTTTGAAGATGGAATTTATTTCAGTGCAATGCAAGGTGAATTAGAAAATTTTTACCAATTAGCAATTCTTCCTTCCAAGGCATTTGGCTTAAGCGTACCAGCTAAGCGCACTGTTATCCTTGTAGATTATGTAAAAGAAAACACTACTTACTCCAAGCAAGCCCTTATCTCGGAGTTACAAGATTTTTTGCGCGAAAATTATTCCTCAAATGATTCTTTCCAAATCTTTTTATCTAATCTTAATATTCAACCTTTAGAAGAACATTGGATGGCAGGCAATTCCTCGGATGTAGAAGAATTATCTTCTCCTATGCTTATCGAGCAAATATCGAATTATAGCAACTTATACCCATTGCTTTCTTCAGCGATACGTTATATCAATGAGCAAGAACTAGATGCTAATATATTACTCCTATCGAACGCAAATCGCTATGGCTCTCAAAATGAGATAGACGATCGGGTCGAAGATTTTTTAGGACTTATGGAACGCCGCATCCCTGTTGATATTCTTGATTACCAAGCCCATAATCTTTCATCTCTTTATATTAATAGTATTTCTTATAAAGGAAATTCTTACTTCTATAATGCTTTGTCCCATGCTACTAATGGTGATTACACTTCTTTGCATTTCAATGGTTCACGGAGCTTCGAAAGCTTATTTGATGCTGACGAGCTGGTGGGGCAAAAAATTGATGTTTTTGATATTTCTACTGCAGTTCAGAATGGTATTTCCTATGATCGTATCCATCCTTTTGCAGAAAGTAATATGTATTTAAACCGTCCTGTTTTTCAAATTGGAAAATATATTGGAGATTCTCCTTTTACCATTAGTGCAGGCGGATTCATTGGGAACATGAATTTTGGAAACACCTTTACTATAGATGCATTAGGGGCGCATAATGTCCGCACTATACCACAAATGTGGGCTGGTTATAAGATAGATGAATTGGAACACTCCTATGCTTCAGAAGATATTCAGCAAATACTTAATTGGAGTCTTGACTATCGCGTGCTTTCGCAGCGTACCGCTTTTCTAGCGTTGGAGCCAGGGCAAGGGGGCGAAATATGCGAAGAATGTGATGAAGATGATAGTACCGTTGCCGTGGAAGAAATATTGAGTGATGCGATGGTGAGTATAAAAGTACTTCCGAATCCCTTTAGAGAGCAAGTAACGATTCAGCTTAAACTGGCCGAAGAACTGGACATAACAGAAGCACAATTTGTAATCACGGACATACGGGGACAAATCATTAAAAGTTTCAAGCAAGGAGCGTGGAAATTAGTAAACGGCCACTATGAATTTACATGGGATGGAGTCGATTTTACAGGTAAATCTCTTCAAACAGGAGTATATTTCTTTACTATTTTGACAAAAAAGGGTCAAAGAAGTGTTAAAATTATAAAACAAGATTAGTTAAAGAAGGCTGTTTTTTGCCACTATTTTGCTGATTTGGGTGTCCTTGTTTTGCTTTAAATGTCCTTACTACAAATGTATGATTTGCATCCTATGTTTGTAGTAGTTTCCTTAAAAGAGGGGTGACAGCACGAATTTTTGAAATAATATTGCACGTTTCCTCGACAAAACATACCGTTTCCTAATTTAGGGTACATCTTGAAGAACGCATTCCTATCTTAGCATAAAGTTTTCTCATAGTATGTTTTAATTCGTCCTACATTTTAGCGTTAGTTTAAGTGTAGGATTTTTTTTGACAAATCATAATCAAAAAAATTATATTTGACTTAAAAAAATATCGTTAATTAAGCCATAAACTCAAGCTTTAATCTACACGATTTCTTATATTTGTATCGTTAAGTCGTTAAATAACTATTTAGTGAAAGGTTAATTCAAAAAATTAATCACTAAGAAGTTAGTTAGAAAAAGTCGTTTAAATAAAAAATTCTGAACAACTCATTGCCATTGAGCTATTCAGAATTATTGTTGCCATAAAAAGTGAGTCGTTATGTATAAAGGTAAAGGTCCTACGGTGCAATTGCCACCTTCTGGAATGTAATAGCATCATTGCTACGCATTTCTAGAATATAAAAGCCTTCGGAAAGCACATCCACTTGTACTACAAGATGGTTATATCCCTCTTGCAGCCTGTCTCTTCTTTGTGAAATTTTTCTCCCATTATATGTAAATATCGTTATAGATATATCTGTACGCGTTGCAGATGTTATATCTATGTTGATGTAATTGTCTGCGGGGTTCGGATATACTTTTACATCTAGTGGTTCTACTGTAACTTCTTTCGTTGCAGTGAAACGCCTTGATTCTACGATAGTTCCTGCTGCTGCTGCCACAGCACATATTTCATCTCCTTCTGCGGAGGTAGCACAAGCTTCGCTATTGTAGTTGAACATATCCATCAGCTCTATATTATCCACTGCCCAACCAAATCCTACACCACTTGCATTCTCGGCTTCTTCATCTGTTGCAAATCGAAAACGTATCAAAATCTCCTGTCCTATATATTCTTTTAAATTGATATAGCTTGGATGAAATACTAGGTTTTCTCCAGTAAATCCACTTATATGAGGAATGGCAAACGTGCTGTACGTCAAGCGATTCGAATAAGGATTTTTAAAGAATTTCGTATCAACCGTTTCCCATTCCGTTCCTCCATCTTTAGAGATTTGAACAATTCCTCCATCATTTCCCCATTCGGTTTGGTAGCGATGATAGAAACGTAACACAGGCTGTTCTCCAGTTACTAAGATTGGGTTAAAGAGTTCAAGTGCCTGATCATTTTCATTGACAGTAGAAGGTATAAACCAAGCAGAAGAGTTCTCTACACCACGAGAAGGATCAATTGTCCAAATATCTGAATTTTCATCATCCGATTGTACCCCGATTGGGTTAATGACCCAATTTTCCTCCCCCAATTCTACATCATCAAAAAAGTACTGTTCAGAATATAAGTCAGCGGAAGTATTCAATATATATTCAATTGTTTTACTTGCTCCTGCTGCCAATTCATCGAAACTAATCTCAAGTCCGCTGCTACTAAAATCAATTGTTACATCCTCTGTTAGTAGTTCTGAAAAACTTACTCCTATAGGTAATACATCATTAATTTTTATGCCCGTCACTTTTTCTGCTTTATGGTTGGTAAGCGTAAGTGTGACTGTAATATCGTCTCCTGCTTTAATTTCATCGCTTACCGCTTTTGTCAGCTTTAGTTCTTGAATGCAAGTAGGCATTTGCTCAAAATTTTCTATTCCATCTTTATTCTCATCACTATTGCCTTGCG
>CALGLY010000141.1 GCA_937959095.1 uncultured Saprospiraceae bacterium | reverse complement strand
GGATACCAAAGTTATTGTTTTCCAACATTCTGAAAAGACAGAGAAGTACATTTACACATTACCCAATATTCTAAGCAATACCTTCAATGTCCTTGAAACGAATGATAAAACAGCTTTGACAGAAAGTCAGCTTTTGGAGTTGGTAGATGAGGTATATAAAGACTATGATGTAGAAGAAGAGGAGTCTTTCCAAGAGGGCTTGCGACGCTATGCAGAAATACAGGCAGACCAAAAATATATCTTAGACTTAGTGAGTCCAGAAGAAGTCTTTACACGAGAAGGTTTAGATACCGTAAATGTCATTCCTGATGATTTTCAAGAAGAGTTGGAGCATGATGCTAGTATTATGGAGAAAACTAAACATGAGGTTTCTATCAGGCAGTCACGGTTAAAGGGAAACAACGCCATAAAAGTAGTAGAAGATAAGAATCATAAATGGTTCAAATACGCCGAAGTCGATTACGATTTTGAAACAGGTCTGAAATTCAAACAGAAAGAAGGTAGCTCTTTTGCTGGCTTCTAAAAACAAACACAAAAACATGCAAACAATAATCACCTTCCCCGAAGTCACCCTAAGCACTCGCGATGCCCATAAGCTACGCGGCTATATCGGGAATCTATTTCAGGATCGCTCTCCCCTACTCCACAATCACTTGGAGGCTTCGGGCAAGTTTCGATATGCTTATCCTTTGGTACAATACAAAGTGGTACGTGGGCTACCTATGCTGATTGGCTATAAGGAAGGTGCGAAACTACTGATGGAACTCTTTCTGGACATCAAAGAAATCCAGATTGGGGAATTCACGATTCCTGTACCGAGTAAAAATATCGCTTGCGAAGACCTAAAAGCAGGCTACTCGGAGAGCTTGCAGCAATACCAATTCCAAACGCTTTGGATGCCACTTAATCAGAAGAACTATAAGGAATATCGCACCTTGGACAAGTCGGCCCAAAACGAAAAATTGCAGATTTTACTGCGCAATCACATCTTGGCAGCTTTCAAAGGCTTGGATATTTGGCTGGAAGCACAGGAGCGTATTATGTGTATGGCGCAGGTGGAGGAACGCAAAACCCAATTCAAAGAGCAACAAATGATGGCTTTTCGGGGCAGCTTTACGACCAATGCTAATTTGCCTGACTACATCGGACTAGGCAAATCGGTGGCGCGAGGCTTTGGGACAATCATCAGAAAATAAGAAACTATGCAACTTTACCTCAATACACGCGGCACGTATCTGCACGTGAAGGATAATTTGTTTGAAATCAAAATTCCTGACGAAAAGGGCGGCAGCGTAAAAAAGCAACTGGCCGTGCATAAGGTCAAAACCATCGTGATGACCACTTCGGCGGCTTTGAGTACGGATGCGATTCAGTTGGCTTTGCAAAACAATATTGACATTGTGTTTGCGGATTATCACGGCTTTCCGATGGGGCGAATTTGGCACTCCAAACTGGGTAGCACCACCAAAATCAGGAAACAACAATTGGTCGCTAGTATGGGCAAAGTAGGCGTACAACATACTGTCGATTGGCTGACACAAAAACTAGATAATCAACTCGACTTCATCAAGCAACTGAAGAAGCACAGAGCGCGACAGGCTGTCTTTTTGGACGACAAAATCACGCGCATAGATGCACTACGCACGAGCATGACGGAAGCCTACACCGCCGAGCAAGTGAGCGATGTCGCGGATATGCTACGCGGACTAGAAGGCACAGCAGGGCGGCTGTATTTTGCCACTTTGAGCCATGTACTGCCAAAGCAATACCAATTCAAGGGACGCAGCTCTCGGCCTGCCGAGGATAGTTTCAATGCCTTCCTGAATTATGCCTATGGTGTGCTGTATAGTCGCGTGGAAAAGGCTTTGATAATAGCAGGACTCGATCCTTATGTCGGTTTCCTGCACCGCGATGGCTACAATTATAAAAGTCTGGTCTATGACTTCATTGAACCGTACCGCACGCATTGCGAACGGGTGGTTTTCAAACTTTTTTCGGGCAAAAAAGTAAATCAAAAACATTGTGACGCGCTTGCCAATGGACTGAAACTAAACAAGGAAGGTAAAGTCTTGCTATTGGAGCAATTGATAAAATACCTAGACGAAGAGCGTGTCCGACATCGAGGGCGCAATCAGACCCGAATGAATATTTTGCAACAAGAAGCGCATCAATTAGCTGCGGCTTTGCTTCAAGACACAAACGAAACACTATGATAACTTGGGTATTATATGACATCGAAAGCGATAAGGCACGTACTAAGGTGGCGAAGCATTGCAAACAAGCAGGCTTGTATCGGGTACAGCTCTCGGTTTTTCTGGGTACGCTAGATGCCAATCTGAAAGACACGCTGCAACTACAAATCGAGCAACTCATCAATCCTGATACGGATAAGGTCTATATCTTCCCGATGTCGAAACGCGAATTGCAGGACACCGTTTTGTTGGGGCAAGCTTTCGATAAACGCTTTGTGAGCGATGAAGTAAAGGCTATGTTCCTCTAAATCCAACAATATACAAACTATGGCATCCATTACGGTTTCCAATATTATTGAGTATCTATTTTGTCCGCGCTTTACTTATTTTGAGCATGTACTTTGCATACCGCAATATGAAGAAAAGCATTTCAAAGTGCAAAAAGGACGCGAAGTACACGAACTGAAAACACAGCAAAATGCGGACTACCTTCGCAGGCGCATTGGCGTAAAAGATAAACACCTCAATCAATACCTGACAAATGAGTGGATACGAGGCGAAGTGGACGAAGTGCTAGAATTGAATGACGGCACTTATGCCCCACTCGACTACAAATTCGCAGAATATAAAGACCGTATTTTTGATACCTACAAAACACAATTGTATTGTTATGCTTGGTTGATTTCGCAGCATTTCGGGCAAGGGGTACATAAAGGCTATTTGGTTTACACGCGCAGTCGGAATAAATTGGTGGAAGTGCCTATTGAGGCGGCGCATATAGACAAGGTGAAGCGCGATGCGGAGGCAATACATGCTATCATCACAGAAAATACCTACCCCAAAGCTACCAAATACAAAAAACGTTGCTTAACTTGCACTTATAGGAATATTTGTACACAATAGGCGACTTTCCGCAGGGCAATTTATTTTTAGACAGTCAAAAAGTGGCTTTAATAGATTCAAAATCAGTAGATTGTACTTTCGGAAAAGCTTTCAAAAGAAAGCAAATGTTCTTTGAAATTCGAGAAAAATGAAAGAAAATCAGTTTTCAAATGCTTTGCAAGTCCTTGATTTTCAAAAATTAAATCAAATAGACGGCTTTCAGAGCAACTTCCATTAGAATTAGGATTGAAACTTTTCAATCAATTAATCTAAGCTAGATGTTAAATAAACTTTCAGAGCAACTTCCATTAGAATTAGGATTGAAACGATATATTTCATTCTATAAAACTTGTTGTAGATTACGCTTTCAGAGCAACTTCCATTAGAATTAGGATTG
>CALGLY010000140.1 GCA_937959095.1 uncultured Saprospiraceae bacterium | reverse complement strand
AAACCATACATTTTATTACTAATAGGGTCATCTCCAATATTCACCTTTGCTGTAAGGGGTCGCTCGAAAAGGTGCATATAAGTCGCTCCAATATTGACATCATCGCTCGGTTTATAATCGGCTCGCAGCCCTAACATCACTTTTGACTGCAACCCAAAGAGGGTATTATCTTCAAAGCGTACCCTGACCGTTTGCCCCGATGCTAGAATTGCATCATTCAAGATCTTGAGTCGCCCAATATTATAATCTATTTCATAATCTATGCCTTCTACTAATATTCCTCCAGGGCCAGTCACCGTCACAGAACCAGGTGGAATATTGAATGCGCCCAGCGAAATATCTGCTGTAACACTTGTTCGGTAGCGTCCTTTTATGGTGAAACGATTCTTTTCAGGCACTTCTCGTGCAGAAGTGATCGTTTCGGTATACAATTCATCGTATACATATTTTTCGGCTAGGGTTTCATCTGCGATACTATCGCGTAGATATGTACCGAAAGGCTCTAATGCAGGAAACATCACGCGCCCTGTTCTTGGATAAATCGTAAGGTTTTCCACAAAATCAAATGCCCCATCTCGCTGCGGATCTAAGCGGGAGTTTAAGCGATCTAAGTTAAAGACTTGCAAAAGTGGCTTGCCACCAATACGTGTATCTGGAAGAAATCGACGTTGTCCTTTTCCTGGGTCTTCATAAAATACATCTAATCGAAAATCTTCTCTATCTACCTGATAAGCTCCAATATTGTAGATGTTTTTCATCATCAAATCCCATATTGGACGACCTATATTTGGCGCACTACCTTTCAGCATTTTCAAGAAAAGTACTTTTTGATCGTTTTGTCCTAGTGTATCTGCGATAGGATTTGGGTTAGTAGAAATAACTGAGGACACAGGTGCCTTGGTATTTCCTAATTGTCCTACTGTATAAGTCTCATTATTATAGGAATAGGCATAAGCTACACCTAATACATGATATGGCTGCAAATTGATATTCAAGGAAATGAATCCGAGTTCTCTATTCACCGTATATTCCTGCCCTTCACGTAACATTCGGGCTTGTGTTTTTTCAAAATCAATAGACTGAATTAGTCCTTGCGTTTTCAAACTCTTTACTACCTCATCTACATTATCTACGTTTTCACCTGCCAAAATTTCATTCAGCATATTATTCGAGGCACTATCCGGCAAGGGTCTATTGTTAATATCTGTTGGTGGATTCAGAATTCGAATAATATTTCGTTGTGGATCCGTCAACCGTTCCGACTCTCCTAAATCCGTTAAAGCTACGATATCGCGCGCTGCCCGATTTCCACCTTCCCCTGGGGTATTTACATTTCGGTCATTCGTTACCCAAACCTCTATTTGTTTTAGCTTAAAGAGGCTTTTTATTTGTGGCATATTTTCGAGCGATTCCTCGAAGCCTTCTCTATTATAATGCGATAGAAAGAAGTGACGATTCACATCATAATCATCTGCACCTACTTCAAATTCTCTAATTTGGCTACCGCCTTTCAGTTCTATTTGTTCTTGTTCCGATTTTTGTTGGGATGCAATAGCCGTGACAAAGAGGTGTCCGAATTGCAATTGCGTTTTCAGTCCGAAGAGGTTTTGTGCGCCTTGGATGAGCGAACCTTGCAGTGGCAAACTTACATTACCCGCTTCTATCGTTTTGATGATATCATCTTCACTAAAAGCATCGCTGGCATATTCCAGTTTCATTTGGTTATCGAAGTCAAAAGTTGCTTGTGCGTTATAGTTGGTCGAAAAATTTAGTTTCTCCCCTATTTGCCCATCTACGTTCATTTGTAATTGGTCAAAATCAAAAAGGAAGAGCGGTCCCGTACGACGTTGGCGAAGCGGCCAAGCAGGATTATCCGTATATTGATAATTCAAGCCAAAAAACATATCAATATTTCCTTGCACTTGTATATCTACTCCTGAACCACCAAAGAGACGGTCACTAAGACTATTTTCTAAATCAATTTTAGAGAGTGGATCGGCACCATCCAAACCATTTTTACCCGAAGCCACGCCACGAAGCTCTCGGAAGTAGCTTTCTTCTTGCTTTTTTGCTCGATATTCTAAATATTCCTCAAAAGTGAGGTAAGTAGGCATGCGATAATATTCATCGCCTAATCGCTCCGAAATGATATAGCGATCAGAAACAGGATCATATTCTACTTCCTGCTTAATGATGGAAGGATCATTCAAATCAAAAGGGTTGCTTCCTTCATCATTGATGAAATCCCCATAGCGTGGTTCTAATGGTATTGTATCCTTTTTGGAGTTACTTACTTCTACTTCTTCTTCAAAGGGGCTGGGTAGATTCGTGTTACTTGTAAATGCGCCTAGCGCAACAACTCCAACTATTAACAATATGCCCAAGAGTGTATGTCTCTTATTCATCATGATATTCACACAAACAATTTCAAGAAATCACCTTTTAATTAAATCATATAAGTATTCATTGTTCATAGTGATATCAAGTCGCTATCATCAACTATACTGTTAATTTAAACAAGGATTTTCTTTTTTCACAAATTAAGCAATGGGTAGTGTTCATAGATATGATGTTTTGAGTAGGAGAAAAAATTGTGCCTCCTATCCAAAAGTCCACATCTCTAAATTAACGCTATATTAACAGGCAAATGTGGTTTACAATTGCCTTGCAAGTGTTATTATTTATGTTTGAAGGTGATTTTTAGCTTAGTTGTTTCAATGCTGCTTTGATAAGTGCTTCTACACTTCCGATATTCGGTTGTTCTCGTAAGATTTTATTAAGTGTTTTCTGAACTGTAATTTTATTGAACCCTAGGGCAACTAAAGCAGATAACGCCTCCTCCCGAATCGTATTGTTTGATGTGCTAATCAATAGCGGTGTATCGCCCGAATCCTTCATTATTTTGTCTTTTAAGTCCAAAATAATTCGTTTTGCGGTTTTTGGCCCGATTCCTTTTACTCGACCAAAGGCTTTCGGATCTTCGCCGATAATAGCAGCACGTACTTCATCAGGCTGCATCCCTGAAAGCACTAAGCGAGCCGTATTGGGACCAATACCTGATACCGAAATCAGATGTTTGAATAAGCTACGCTCTACCTCTTCTGCAAAGCCATACAGCGCATTACTGTCTTCCTTGATGTGTTGATAAATCAGAATTTTAACCGTTTCTGCTTTTTCAATCAAGGCATAGGTATGCAGGCTGATATTAACATGGTATCCAATACCAGCTGTTTCGACAAGAATATAAGTCGGATTCTTGTATGTTATTGCACCTTTAATGTAGCTAATCATAATTTTTCGATATTGGCGGCACGAAGGTATAAAACCTACCTCATAAAAGACAATAGAATATACGATATTCAAGATGGATTCGATGCTTTGGAGGGCTTTTGTTCTCAATAAGTACACATTATTTAAGAATTAGGCAGCTCAAAATGTGTCTAATTTTAACATTTTACGTCCTAGTTAATATACGCTGTATAACTTTTTTTAAGGTTGCGCGTTACATTCAGTAGTTGCTATAGAGCAATTGCATTTTTTCAATTAAACACCAATATTCAAATGGGTTTATTTTCATTCCTAAAAAAAGCTGGTTCAAAACTATTCTCTAGAGATGAAGCAGAACGCGAATCAACCACTACTAATGGTCTTGCTGATGAAGTAGCAGAAGAGCAGAAGTTAAATTTACTACGCGGTGTAGTAGATAGCTTAGGTGTTAAGATTTATAATCTTGACATGGAATTAAATGGCGAAAACGTAACCGTTTTTGGTCAAACAGAATCGCAATCAGACAAAGAAAAAATCGTATTAGCCATCGGTAATGTAGCAGGTATCGCTACTGTAGATGATCGTATGATTGTAGAAGCTCCAGAAGGAACAACTACCACAGCAGAAGAGGAATCGCAATTTTACACGGTACAGAAAGGAGATTATTTATCAAAAATCGCTAAGAAAGTATATGGCGATCCGATGAAGTATCCTTTGATTTTTGAGGCAAACAAGCCAATGCTTAAAGATCCGGATTTAATTTATCCAGGTCAAGTATTACGTGTTCCTCCTGTAAACGCTTAAATAGCAAATCAGTAAACACAATCTATATATACAAGAGCCTCGGCAATCGCAAGACTGTCGAGGTTTCTTTATGTTTGATAGAGAAGTGAGAATATGAGAAAGTGAGAGTCCAAAAATCTCACCTTCTCATACTCTCGCTTTCTCACTCTCTCAAGCACTTTTCATCTCATCGAAGCGAGCATAAGCCACTTCAAAACGACGCAGCACTTCGTCTTTTCCAAGCAAGGCAGCCATATCAAAAATAGATGGACCTTTCAAAGTACCTGAAACAGCCAATCGGAAAATCTGTAGGATATCGCCCATTCGCAATTCATTATTTTCGATGAAGGCTTTCGTCTTCGTCTCTATCGTTTCCGCATCAAAGGTATCAATGCTGGCAAGTAAGGCCACCAAATTATCGAAATGCGGACGCATTTCAGGCTTCCACTTCTTTCGCACAGGCTTCGCTTCATACTTCTTGATGTCCTCGAAGAAGTAATAGCCTTTTTCCCAAAAATCAGGTATTAGCGTTACGCGTTCTTTCATTAAGCCACAAAAAGCTTCCAAAAAAGTATCTGTCGGGAAGTGTCCTTTTGCTTTTATCAATGGTCGAATAGATGCTGCTAAAGTCGCATTATCCGTAGCCATGATGTACTGCTGATTGAACCACTTCGCCTTATCAATATCAAAACGTGCACCCGCTTTCTGAATCTTTGTAGAATCAAATACCGAAATTAGTTCCTCCAAAGAAAATATTTCTTGCTCTGTTCCTGGATTCCATCCTAGAAAAGCTAGGAAATTATTCACAGCTTCTGGCAAAAAGCCAAACTCCCGAAAACCATCGAAGGCATCTTCTGGTGTTTTGCCGCGCCACGCTAATGGAAATACTGGAAAACCGAATTTTGCCCCATCGCGCTTGCTTAATTTTCCTTTGCCATTCGGTTTTAGAATAAGCGGCAAATGTGCGAATTGCGGCATTTCATCTTCCCAATCGAATGCTCGATAAAGCAACACATGATGGGCCGTGCTAGGCAACCACTCCTCTCCTCGAATGACGTGCGAAATTTTCATCAAACGATCATCCACCACATTGGCGAGGTGATAAGTCGGCATTCCATCCGCTTTCAGCATAATTTTGTCGTCCAATTCATCACTATTGAACTGTACTTCTCCACGCACCAAGTCTTGTACTTTCACAATTTCATGCGCAGGTACTTTCAAGCGTATCGTGTAGGCTTCTCCACTTGCTAAACGCGCATGCAGTTCAGCCTTATCCATTGCCAAACTATTATCCAAGTCATCACGCACGCTAGAGTCGTAGCGGAAAGTTTTCTTCTCTGTTTCGTAGGCAGCCCGTTTTGCAGATAGTGCTTCTGAGGTATCAAAGGCATAATACGCATTGCCAGAAGCGACTAATTGCTCTGCGTAGCGTCCGTACATTGCCTTACGCTCCGACTGCCGATATGGCCCGTATTCTCCACCAATACCTGGTCCTTCGTCTGGCTCGATACCACACCAACGGAGGGCTTCTATGATATAACCCTCTGCCTCTGGCACATAGCGAGTCTGGTCTGTATCCTCGATGCGGAGGATGAAGGTGCCGCCCAATTGCCGTGCCAAAAGATAATTATATAAAGCTGTCCGAACTCCACCAATATGCAACGCACCAGTCGGACTAGGTGCAAAACGCGCTCTGAAAGCTGTCATTTTTTATGAGATAAATTTAATGTCTTCGCCAAATTGAAAATTAAAAATGGAAAATCATTAAATGTCAAAATATATAAAGAACGGAAAAATATTTCAATCGCAAGCAGCGAATCAAATTCCTTGTTCGTTCCCCATGGGAACGCTTGTTTTTAGGAGATAAAACGCTGCATGCTGTCCTAAAAGTTCCTTTGTTATAATGCGTTAATATTGAAATACGACAATGTAGTAATAGAAAACATTATAGCATTAACGCATTTTAAAGAATGTTATCTTTAAAGCGCGAAAATAGAAAATTAAAACTGAACACCTAGTGTTACAGGACACTTGAAATAATAGCTAATCTTTGGTCGGTCTTTTTCCACTACTCTGCGTTGCAAAATTCGGCTTCATAACTCGTTATGTTCCCAATTTCGCGCCTTGCCTGCCTGTCGGCAGACAGGATTAGCGAAAAAACACACGCAAGATACCCGCCATTTCAAGTGTCCTGTAACACTAGTAACGATTTAATATCATGTATCTAGTAAAGACACCGACATTCATTCAAAATCTCTTCCCTAACTTCACTTGGCGCATACCAAACGCGGAAAAGATAATCTATCTCACCTTCGATGATGGTCCAATTCCAGAGGTAACGCCTTGGGTATTGGAACAACTTCGTGCGTATGATGCGAAGGGGACATTTTTTTGTGTCGGTGAAAATGTGCAGAAGTACCCTGATGTATTTAAGCAAGTACTAGCGGAAGGACATACCGTAGGAAATCATACTTATAATCATTTGGCTGGATGGCAAACTGATAATATTCCTTATTTTCATAATGTTCGGCATTGTGCAAGGCAGGTGAACTCCGATCTCTTTCGCCCGCCTTATGGTCGATTGAAGCCTAAGCAAGCACAATTTCTGCAACGGCACTATCGCATTGTGATGTGGGATGTGTTAAGCGGTGATTTTGATGCAAGTATTACCAATGAACAATGCTTACAAAATGTAGTAAAAAATACACAAGCAGGTTCTATTATTGTATTCCATGATAGTTTGAAAGCAGAAGAAAAATTACGTTTTGTGCTACCTAAAGTATTGAAACACTTTGCAGCGAAAGGTTATCGCTTTGAGCAATTGCAAAATACAGCAGACCTAGATATGCGGAAAACGGCTTAGGAATGTGTATGAAATATCTATTGAAAACGTCAATCTACCTGCTATTGTGCCTGCTGCTGTGCCTTGCTTGTGAAGAACAAGAAGCAGATAGTCTTCCCTACATTGGACAAGTCCAAATCGTGGATGGCGATACGCTACATCATCGTATACCACCTTTTAGTTTCCGCAATCAGGATAGTGTATTAGTGGATAATGAATATCTTTCGGAGACGATTTATATCGCAGATTTTTTCTATACCTACTGTCTTTCTATTTGTCCGAAAGTACAAAATCAGATGCTTCGGATTTATGATAAATTTGAAGAAGAAGATAATGTAACGCTAGCTTCTTTCGCCCTAGATCCTAAACGCGATAATGTAACACACTTAAAAAACTACGCGTACAACCTTGGTGTGCGAGATGATAAATGGCTTTTCTTGACAGGTGATAAGGATAAAACTTGGGAATTAGCCGAGGCTTTTTTCGTATCGGTAACAGAGGATGAAACCGATATAGGTGAAATTTTTCATTCGGGCAAAATATTACTTATTGATAAGCAGGGGCATGTGCGAGCGTTCGCAGAAGGAACAGATGCGGCCCATGTCACAGCACTCTTGAAGGATATAGAGGTTTTGCTTCGAGAATAAAAGTAGCTCTACTCTACCCCATTTCCCAAAAAAGAAAGAGTCGAATATCACTTAAATATTCGACTCTAAAAAAAAACCTTCGCTACCAAAAACTAGCGAAACATATCTTTCATACGATCAAAGAAACTACGCTCCGATTTGCCTGGATCAGGCGTGAAATTCGGCATATTTCGTAGTTTTTCTAAAAGCTTTCGTTCTTCATCCGTTAGTTTTTTCGGTGTCCAAACATTCACGTAAATCAGTTCATCGCCACGTCCGTAACTTTGTACCGAAGGTAAGCCTTTCCCTTTCAAGCGGAAAATTTTACCCGATTGTGTTCCTGGTGGCACTTTTATCTTCACGCGCCCATCTATGGTAGGTACTTCGATAGATGTACCGAGCGCAGCATCCGCGAAATTGATATAGAGATCATATATCAAATTCATATCATCGCGCTCCAAATGCTCGTGCGGCTTTTCTTCAATATTGATAAGCAAATCGCCCGCAGGACCGCCTCGCAATCCGCCATTTCCTTTGCCGCGCATGCTCAACTGCATCCCTTCTTGCACGCCTGCTGGAATTTCGATTTCTATCGTTTCATCGCCATTCATGCGACCGTCGCCCTTACACTTGCCACAGCTTGCCGTCACGCTTTGCCCCGATCCATTACAGGTAGGACAAGTCGTCGTTGTCTGCATTTGCCCTAGGAAGGTGCTTCGTACCTGCCGTACATAGCCCGATCCGCGACAGGTTTTGCAAGTCTGTACCGAGTTCTTATCTTTTGCGCCACTCCCATTGCAGGTATCACAAGCTAATTGCTTCTTTACTTTTATTTTCTTGGTTACGCCATTGGCTATTTCTTCCAGTGTCAGAGCTACCTTAATGCGAAGATTACTTCCACGTTGTCCTCTACTTCTTGTACGTCCGCCACCGCCGCCACCGCGACCACCAAACATACTCTCGAAGGGGCTACCGCCACCGCCTGTTTCTCCAAAAATATCACCAAATTGTGCGAAGATGTCTTCCATCGTCATTCCGCCGCCGCCGCCACGGAATCCACCACCTGAATTACCATCTACACCTCTATGCCCGAAACGGTCATAGCGCGCTCTCTTATCTGCATCACTGAGGATTTCATAGGCTTCGGCAGCTTCCTTAAATTTATCTTCGGCAGCTTTGTTATCGGGATTTTTGTCTGGGTGATATTTCACCGCCAATTTCCGATAGGCTTTCTTTATTGCACCCGCCTCTGCATTCTTCGCTACTCCTAATACCTCGTAATAATCTCTTTTTGC
>CALGLY010000139.1 GCA_937959095.1 uncultured Saprospiraceae bacterium | reverse complement strand
GGCTATTAGCCCTTGGCTGCTTAAAGTGACAAGGTCATAAGGTTATTTTCTTACACTCCTTGTAAAACAACGAGCGTGATAAAACTAAATATCTGATTTATAAACACTTGTAGCTAAAAGCCAAAAGCTAACTGCCAATGGCTAAAGTCGAGCTAAGTACACTGTAAACTAAATATCTTAGATAGCAGGCATTTTGAAAATGCCTACTATCTTGGGTAAGTTTAGACGGGTAGCCACATTTTCTATAAAAATTTTCATCTATGCAACTTCCTCATGCAGTTCAGTTCCCCATAAAATTTGATGTACCTAAGTTGCAAACAGACTTAAAACACATCCGAGAAGAAGACTGGATTAGGCATTACAGAGAGAGTCACTATAAGGGCGATTGGGGTATTGTTGCGCTTCGAGCAGTGCATGGGCATCCTGCTTGTATTTATTCTGTTCCAAATATTGCTGGAGAAACAGTTTATGCATCTACACCTCTATTAGCACAGTGTCCTTATTTTCAGGAAGTGATAGATTTTTTTCAATGCCGACTTAGTTCTATACGTCTTATGCGATTAGCCGCAGGGGCAAGTATTCTTGAACATACCGACGATATGGGCGAAGGAGAACAAGCAGAACTACGCATTCATATTCCTATTCAGACCAATACAGATATTGCTTTTTATATTAACCATGAACAAATCCCCATGCAAGAGGGTGAAGTATGGTTTGGGGATTTTCGGCTGCCACATAGCGTAGAAAATAACAGTACTAACGACCGTATTCATTTAGTAATAGATTGTGTGGCGAATGAATGGCTCTTAACTCAAATAGAACAAACTAAAAAGTGAACGCAAACAACTATAAGCAAGCTCTTCTAGCAGCAACCGAGGTTCTTTACACTGAAAAAACAGACTATCTAGCCCTTAGTACAGCTATAAAAGCATATAAAGAACTATTGCTAGAGCTATCTGCACTAGATGAAGATACAAGCGCAGCAAGAGAAGATATTCACCACGCGAATGGAAAAGCATTAGGCACATTTTGGGCGGCTCTTTGTGTAGATGATATAATCCGTACGAAGCAATTTGTGCATGGCATCTATAACGCCATCGACGATTTAAAGCAAGAAGGTAAACAGAAAATTCACATCCTCTACGCAGGCACAGGTCCATTTGCTACACTGCTGCTTCCCAATATGCTCCGTTTTCCTAAAGATTTAATTAGCTATACGTTCATGGAAATCAATCCAATAAGCATGGAAGGTATAAAACGATTACTTTCCAAACTAGAAATGGATGATTATGCCATAAACTTCGTAAGCGAAGATGCAAGTACTTATCAAATACCAGAAGCGGTAAGCTACGACCTCATTATCAGTGAAACGCTACAAGCAGGATTAGCAAAAGAACAACAAGTTGCTATTTTCTTTAATTTGATGAAACAATCATCAACAAGCACCATTTTTATTCCTGAGAAAATAGAATTGCAACTAGCACTAAGAGAAAATGGAATTGCTGCCGAGCTTCTAACATCAGCACATTACAGCAGAATAGCAACCGTATTTGAAGTAAGCAAAAACGCATGGAATGGCTACTTAAAAGAAACAAGTACTTCTGTACAAGACCGCCTTTTAGATAAGGTAGATACACTTGTATCCAAAGATGCGATGAATAGCGCTAATACCTTGTTCTTACTTACACATCTTCAAGTGTACAAAGAATATCAGATAGGGATAAATGAAAGTAGTTTGACTATTCCATTATACCTTAATAGCTTTTCTGCAACAGAAGAAAAAGATAGAACTATTCAAACGCAATATATCATTGACGAAAATCCGCGACTGGAAGTTCAAATCTTATAAAATGCATTACACTTGCATGTACAAGTATTTTATTCTACCTTTGTAACATGTCGAAAGAAAAGAAAATACCTACACCTAATTTTGATAGTATCAATCCAAGTTTGTGTGTCAATGCAAAAATACGTCGCTTGCACCGCTTATTGAATACAGCCTATCAGCGAAAAATCAATGCTTTTGGCTTGCGTGGAAGTATGCTATCTATTCTTTTTATCATTGGAAAGCGGAAAAATATAAATCAGAAATCAATTGCGGATAGGCTCGTCCTAGATCAATCAACGATGAGTCGAGACTTGAAAAAACTCGTGAATCAAGGACTTGTATCCGTATCAAAGGGCAGCGATCCGCGCCACTCCGAACTTACACTCACGAATCCAGGCTACGCGCTACTTGAGGAAATAACACCCGTCTGGGAGAACTTGCATAATTCTGTAGAACAATTACTTGGCCAGCATCATCTTCAGCAGCTCGATGTGATGATAGATGCTGTGCAGAGCAATTTAGAGCAACTGAAATAAAATCTATTTTTTTAAACATATACTTGCATATACAAGTTTAAATTAAAATATCCTCTTATGTTAGACTTACCATTATATATTCCTGCTACCTTTATTTTGACAACCCTCGCTACCTTATTTCTTTTTCATTGGGTGGTGCGAAATTCTACATATCGCGATAAAGCAACTTTGATTTCAGGTGGTTTAGCGGCTTGGTTGGTTTTGCAAATGTTAATTAGCTTGAGCCTTTTTTATGCGAATGATACTAAAAGCTTACCGCCGCGTTTCTTATTAGTAATTTTGCCTCCCTTACTCATGACGCTGGGACTATTCCTGAGCACAAAAGGCCGCGCTTTTATAGATAGCTTACCCCTGAAACACTTCACCTATTTAAGTATTGTCCGCATTCCTGTAGAGATATGTTTATATTGGTTGGCAGTACAAAAAGTCGTCCCTGAACTGATGACTTTTGCGGGAAGAAATTTCGATATTCTAGCGGGTATCACTGCGCCTTTTGTGGCATACTTTGGTTTTCAGAAAGGACAATTAAGTAAAAATCTTATCCTTATATGGAATGTTATATCCTTGGGGCTGCTCTTGTTTATCATTGTGAATGGCATATTATCTTCACCATTAGCTATACAGCAATTTGCTTTCGATCAGCCTAATATTGCCCTACTCTATTTTCCATTTGTGTGGCTACCAGCGTTCATTGTGCCGATAGTCTTGTTTGGGCATTTTACTTCTATTCGGCAATTACTGAAATAAAACACGTTCTCCGACAAATCCCGTGGAGACAAATAATTTGGTTCTTTGACAATTTTTGCAATTAATGGACGGGCGACTTTAAGCTCGCCTTCCATTTGGGCAGTAGTTAGTGGACAGTCGAGCCAAAGTCTAC
>CALGLY010000138.1 GCA_937959095.1 uncultured Saprospiraceae bacterium | reverse complement strand
TTTGTTTTATTACTTTAAAATGAGCGAAACGTGAATTGTTACCCTTTAAAAAGTTCTTAACTGAAATTCAGATTTTTTCGATAGTTTTTCTTAAAAAGATGGAGTATTGTTGATACTATGACTGATTTTTAAGGCAAAATAGCGGAATAAGGTGTTTTCAGATGAGTGTTTTTTAAAGGGGAACAAGTCTACTAAACTAAATTAGGGGAACAAAAAATGCGACAGCTTACTTCCATCACACACTTCTTTTTCTCCATGTTATTTATTAGTCTTCCTATATCGAAGGGAGCTACATCTGTGGTGGTAGTGGTACTTATGCTTTTGTCTCTGCTAAAGCTTAAAAAAGGGCTTCCAAAAGCAAAAAAACAAGATTGGGCTTTGCTTTCACCTATAGCTATTTTTATTACATTAGCTATCAGTTTATTTTATTCTTCCAATTTGAACAAAGCATTTGACCTACTCTATCGACAAAATGCATTCTTATTTTTTCCAATTATTTTTTATCTGCATAAAGACTTCCTGCTGCCACGTATCAGCACCTATTTACAAACATTTAGTTATGCTATGCTATTCGTAGCAGTACTTACATTGGTATTCTTTTTCCTACCCGAATCTAGCATAATAAATATTACACAAAAGCTTTTTTTTTTACAGGATTACACACCACAGCACGAGCGTATTGCCTTTGGTGCATATAGCCCTTTCACGGATCGCTTACAATTTGGTTATCTACTTGGCATTGCACTTTTCATTCAATTTTGGATGGCTTTTCAGCATGAAAAATATCTCTTTCATAGCACCACAGCATTGATTTTGGGCGCAACGCTTTTGATTTTAGGTGCGCGCGGTGCGCAAATCGCATTCCTCTTAGCAATCCCTATCTGGATTGGATTGATATATCATCGATACATGCATTCTCACGTAGAACGAAAAATCGGAAAATTTGCTTCTATCACTTTGATCAGTCTGAGTACTTCGTTTATACTTCTTGGGCTTCCTTATGCCGCTTACAAAAACGTTCCTGCTTTTGCAGAACGCTATAATCAATTGAAATGGGAAATACGCGTGTTTCAACTCAATG
This sequence comes from uncultured Saprospiraceae bacterium, assembly GCA_937959095.1. GTDB lineage: Bacteria > Bacteroidota > Bacteroidia > Chitinophagales > Saprospiraceae > JAAUTG01. The sequence continues at coordinate 5,783 of CALGLY010000138.1, read as the reverse complement.
ATTTGCAGTCGCACGACTATGTACATTTCACAAGCATCCGACGCATAATGAGCTGGAGTAATACCTATAAGCTCATTCAGCAACACCCTATTGTAGGAACAGGATTAGGCGATTTAGAAAAGGGATTAGACATCCTTTATAAGAAAGATGCGCTACGATTTCCAGTCAATTCTCATAATCAATTTTTATATTATTGGGCAAGTGCTGGCATATTGGCTTTTTTAGCTTTCGTGTATTCCTTTTTCCTATTCGGAATGGCTACTTGGAAGGAAAGTAAATGGCACTATCAAGCCTTAAATTTATCTTTTGGCTGCTTCTTTTTTATAATTTTTTTATTTGATGTGCCACTCATTTATCAGGTAGGATCTACTAGCTTTTATACTTTTTACTGCTTATTTTTATTGATGCTCCTCCCTAAAAAAGAATTCTGATAGCTTCCCATTAGGAAAAACTACCAGAACCAAACTCAATGGAAAAAATCAAAATGTAATTTATGGTTTATGGGGCTTTCAGTTTTCTAGTTTTAAGTTATTTCCGATTCTTGCATTTGAATAATCGGTTTTCTTGCATAGCTTTAACTTTTGGTTCTAGGAGTTTCATTTTATCGGTTTTGGAATGTTTTAATTCCTGAACTTCTTTACTGCTTATGGACACTGCTGCACTGTGTGCAATCTATAATTCTGAATATATTTTTGGTTTTAAGGTTTTGATTAATTGAGGCTATTCTGTTCATAGGATATAATTTAAAATTGCGTACCTTACTTTTATAGTATCTTTTGGATACATTGATAAGTACCTATTCAAATAAAATGTGACCACTAAAAAAATATTTTTTTTTAGAACACCAAACAAACCACTCTAACACGCTCACAATCAAACACTTAAAACCTAACAAGTGAATTTCATTCGCAGTTATGCGTTATACATAAATCAATATTTTGTAAATAAATGATTCCCTTCTTTTCTTTAACTTGCTACTCATCAAAATCTTTATTTCAGTAATCAAAAAGACATTTCACATTTTAATCTACCACCAATTCCTATTCCCTCTCTCCTCCATTACTTAGCGGCTACTTTTGATAGAATTGCTAAACACATACTTGGATTCATATCATTTTCGACAAAACAGAAAATTACAAATGAGTATACATAATCATTGAATTAAATCAAATAAATTTAAAGCAAAACAAATTTGTTTTAATCAAAAAAAGGTATAACTTTGTAAGCCCCTGATTAACAGTAAAATAATTAATGTGATGAAAAAGCAACCTACTAATAGAAAATACAACTTCCCAGATGCCGACCTTTATTTGCAATGTATGGAGCGCATGCGCTATGCACATCGAGATATACAGGACTTCACTCAATATGGTTTCAACTTAGATCGCTTGAAAAAATTTAAAGCGGCCTGTGATAAATTTCGTAATCTGCCTGATGACGATGAATTGATAGGTGACCAAATGATGATGACCGAAAAGAAGTACGTTTCTGCTGAAAAACTGAAAACCGCTATCCGAAGTTTAATGACACGCGTGGCGATGAAATATAGTAACCGTACAGGACGCTATCGCAAATTTGGCACAGCTAAGCTTGGAGACATGACGGATGCACAACTTGTCTTTTGCGGACGACGAGTAGTACGAGTAGCACGCGCACAGGCAGACTTCTTGGATGATGTAGGCGTAAATGAAAATGTAATGAGTCGCATTGTGGAAGCCACTAAGGATTTTGAACAAGCTACCAATATTCAGCAAGATAAAGTCGCAGACCGCGATATTGCCGTAGAGCGCAGAACGGAGCAAGGCAATAAAATCTATGATGAATTGATTACGCTATGTAATATCGGGAAAGATATTTGGGCAGAACGTGATACCATAAAATACGAAAACTATACGATTTACGAAAGCAATAACGACCAAAAACAAGCCCGAAAAGAACGAATGGCGCAGGAAGCTAAACAAGGAGAATAATCAACCAATCTGAATCGGTTCGCCGAGGTGTTTTGGCTGTTTGAAAGATAGTAAATCAAGTAGCATTTTGGAACGGGCTAAGAGTTCTCGAATACGAACTTTTAGTCCTGCTCTCAGGCTTAAATCTCTAGCATTATACGCTACCGCATCAACACCATTTCTGCGAGCAAGAAAAAGAGCGCGCTCGTTGTGAAAGGCTTGAGATATAATAGTAATTTTTTCTTGCCCGAAGATCGCTTTGCTACGCACCACCGAGTCGAGCGTCCGAAAACCTGCATAATCCCGATAAATTCGATTGGCTGGCACTCCTTCTTTTATGAGGTCATTATACATATCGGTGGGTTCGTCGTAGTCTTTCGTTTTATTATCGCCACTCACGAGTAAATAATCGACTTTTCCTGCTTTATAGAGTTGTGCTGCTGCAAGTATACGATATTTGTAGTAGCGATTGATGCGTCCATTCGCAAGTATTCTAGTCGTTCCTAGCACTAAGCCCACCTTGTTTTTAGGAAGTTTTTGTAACTCTGTTAATTCATATAATTTATCTTTTGCTGCATACGCCACTAATTTATCTACTAGCAATATACTCAAACCTACTAATAGAATAGCGATTACAAAAAACCAAATTATACGAGTCATTGGAATTGATTTAAGGATGGTTTTCAAATATATTTATCCAGTAATGCGGCCATTTGTTGCTGTACTGCTAAAGCTGCTGCGCGGGCGTGTGCCGCAAAATCCTCTCCTTCACCTGCATAGATAATGCCCCGCGAAGAATTCACTAATAATCCGCAATCCTTATTCATGCCATAGCGCGAAACGGCTGCTAAATCACCTCCTTGTGCGCCAATACCTGGCACTAATAGAAAATGGTCTGGAATAATAGTCCGTATTTTTTGAACCTGTTCGGGATGTGTTGCACCTACTACAAACATTAAATTTTCTGGACTTCCCCAAGTTGTTGCAGTACGGAATACATGCTCATAAAGTGGTTTGCCATCAGCTTGCAAAAACTGAAAATCTTGACTGCCTTTATTCGAAGTCAAGCCAAGTAAAATCACCCATTTTTTATCGAATTCTAGAAAGGGTTGTACACTATCGATTCCCATATAAGGTGCAACAGTGATGGAATCGAAAGACATTTGCTCAAAAAATGTACTTGCATATCGCTTAGAAGTATTTCCAATATCTCCTCGTTTAGCATCAGCAATTGTAAAGTGAGTTTCGGGAATATAATCGAGGGTTTTTTGAAGAGCGATCCAGCCTTGGACTCCTAGAGATTCATAGAAAGCAATATTCGGTTTGTAAGCTACACATAAATCGTGCGTAGCATCAATAATCTGTTTATTAAATTCAAAAATTGGATTTTCATGTTCTAGAAGATGATGAGGTAAGCGATTTAAATCAGGATCGAGTCCTATACATAAATAGGAAGCTTTCGCTCGTATTTCTTTTACTAATTCTGTTCTATTCATAGCTAATTTAAGGAGATATAAGATTTCCTAGACCTAAATGCTAATAAGTATAGGCAGATCCTAATATTTGATTTTAGAATAAAAAAACTTAGTGCCTTGACACTTGAGTATCAATATCTTTCAATTTCAACTCAATAATTAAACTTTGGATGCTTATTACTGCGGCAGAATGTAAATTTATTTGTGAATCATTCTTAAGGCAACTCAGTTGATATACTCATTCTCGCCTTTGAAATCACTTCTTGCCAAGACTACCAGCACGATACCACCGAAAATCATGACTAAACGAATGACTAACCCCACCAAAGAGCCAGCAGCATCTATCCAGGTGAGATAGGACAACTTCAAGCCAATCATGCTCAAAACTAAAGCAAGAAACCCAATCACAAAGAGCAAAAAACCTATAGTCGTAAATAAGGCTTTATTTTTTTCTATCATTTTATCAGAAATTATTAGGGCAAAGTTAAGCACTGTAACACAAGGTTTATTAAGAACAAGCTAATTTTTCCTCTGCTTCTCTTGATGAGGATTTAATCATCAAGAGAAGCAAAAGAAAAAAACTCCGTGTCCCTGTGCCTCCGTGTTCAAAATTACACTCGCTCGATAATAATCGAAGAAGCACCTCCGCCACCATTGCAAATAGCCATACAACCCACCGAGCCGTTCTCTTGTTGTAATACATTTGTCAAAGTTGTCAAAACACGTGCGCCCGATGCGCCAAGCGGATGCCCAATCGCTACTGAACCACCATACACATTGACCTTATCTGCATCAATATTCATTACTTTATTGAATGCCAAAGTCACTACAGAAAATGCTTCATTCACCTCAAAGAAATCTACATCCGAGAGGTTCATGCCTGCCATTTTCAGAGCTTTTGGTGCTGCTTTTGTAGGCGCAGTAGTGAACCATTCTGGTTCATGTGCCGCATCTGCAAAACCAACAATCTTAGCGATTGGCTTCAATCCTAATTCCTGCATTTTCTCTTTACTCACCAAAATCAAAGCCGACGCACCATCATTTATCGTAGAAGCATTGGCAGCCGTCACTGTACCATCTTTTGTGAAGGCAGCACGTAACTTTGGAATTTTCTCAAACTTCACCTTCTTATACTCCTCGTCTTCCGTCATCATTATTGGGTCGCCTTTGCGCTGTGGAATTGCTACAGGTACTATTTCAGAAGCAAATTTGCCATTTTCTGTATTGGCAGCCGCTCGCTTATACGACTGTATCGCAAACGCATCTTGTTCTTCTCTTGTAATATTATATTCTGTCGCCGTCTTATCCGCACATTGTCCCATCATCACTTGGCTGTATACATCCTGTAAGCCATCGCGTACCAAGCCATCCACAAGTGTCGCATTTCCGAATTTATGCCCGTAGCGTGCCTTTGGTACATAATAAGGTATACTCGACATATTTTCCATTCCTCCAGCTACTACGATATCATTCATGCCTAGCATAATGCTCTGCGCGCCCATCATTACCGTCTTCGCTCCCGAAGAACATACTTTGTTTACCGTAGTACAAGGTACTTCATTACTCAAACCTGCATAAATAGCAGCTTGACGTGCAGGAGCTTGCCCCAGATTTGCCGATACCACATTACCCATCAATACCTCATTTACCAGACCAGCTTCTACTCCAGCGCGTTCTAGTGCGCCCTTGATTGCTGTAGCACCTAGTTGTGTCGCTGAAATATTTGCTAATGCTCCACCAAAACTTCCAAGCGGTGTTCGAACCGCAGAAACAATAAAAACTTCTTTCATTACTCTTGTATTAGTAGAATTTTAGAGCTTTAGAGCTTTAATTTTTTGCCTGAAAACTAAATGCTAAAGCTCTTTCAATTCAGAATTATCTGGTTAGAAAAAAAATAGACTGCAAAAATACATGGAATTCAAGAAGAATTTTATAATTTTGCAGTCTATTAAGAAAAAAGAGAAAATTAATAATGAAGAAAGATACACATCCAAAGGAATACAGAAAAGTAGTATTCAAGGATTTATCAACTAATAAAGAATTTGTCACACGTTCTTGCGCACCTACAAAAGATACAACAACTTTTGAAGGGCAAGAATATCCATTGATAAAATTAGAAATTTCTGCGGATTCACACCCGTTCTTTACTGGTAAGATGAAATTCGTAGATACAGCAGGTCGTATTGATAAATTTAATAAGAAATTTGCAAACACCCGCTTCGCAAAGAAAGACAAAGAGTAAAATAATCTACATATACACAAAGCGAGCCTCAGTCACTCTTGATTGAGGCTTTTTTTATTAGGGACGAATTATGAGTGATGAGTTATGAATATTTTTATTGCAAATAAAAGCCTCCCC
>CALGLY010000137.1 GCA_937959095.1 uncultured Saprospiraceae bacterium | reverse complement strand
TGCAAGTTACGCCGCTTAGCGATCAACGTCAATTGACGGATCAACAATTAATTATACGTTATTTAGATGGAGAAGAACGCTCATTCGAAGTGCTCTTGAAACGTCATAGACAAAAGATATATACATCTATCTATTTGTTCGTGAAAGATCAGAGTCTTGCGGAAGATATTTTCCAAGAAGTATTTATCAAAATTATTGATACACTTCGCAAAGGAAAATACAACCACGAAGGAAAGTTCTTGCAATGGGCAATGCGCATATCATATAATATGTGTGTGGATTATTTCCGCCGCTCGAAGCGTCGTCCAAAAGTATCGCCTACCGAGACATTCGATATTTTCGATGTCCTACAGGTTTCTGACGAAAATGCAGAACAGCGCATTATTCGCAGCCAAACCCACGACAAAGTTCGTCGCCTAATAGATATGCTACCTCCAGAGCAACGTGAAGTAGTTATCCTTAGACATTATGCCGACATGAGCTTTAAAGAAATAGCAAAACTCACAAGAGTAAGCATCAATACGGCACTTGGGCGTATGCGTTATGCACTCATCAACATTCGTAGAATGATTGAAGAAAAAGAGATTGTTCTACAGTAAGACGCTTCTCATACGAAGTTTATATGCCATAGTAAAAAAAGAGATACGAATTGACTACTCACTTTCAACTACCATGAACTTAAACTGATAATACTGCTGGATTAGTTAGTCAATTATTTAAACAAAATAAAGCGACATGCACTATACTAAGTGCATGTCGCTTTTGCAATTTTAATCCAAGTTGTGTGATAGATAAAACCTAATCATATGAACGGTTTTTGGTAAAAAGAAGAATTACAGAATGGAAGACTTAATAATCAATCAAGATCTTGAAGTGGAATTAAAGTTGGCTACTTATCCAAAAGAGATAAGAAGTAAACTAAAGTATTTAAGAGATCTAATCCTTGAAACAGCAACTGAAATTGCTTCTATAAAAGAAATAGAAGAAACTCTGAAATGGGGAGAACCAAGCTATTTAGTGAAGAAAGGAAGCACAATCAGGATAGATTGGAAACCCAAAACCCCTCATCAATATGCGATGTATTTTAAATGTACCAGTAAATTAGTCGTTACTTTCAAAGAAGTCTTTGGAAATCTTTTTAAGTATGAAAAAACGCGTGCGATTCTATTCAATATACCTGATGAAATCCCCGAAAAAGAATTAAAAATATGTATCGCCGCAGCCTTGAAATACCACACCATCAAAAATAAACCGCTTTTAGGATTGACCAAAATAGTTGGAACTGGAAAATTCATTGACCATTCTTAAAGCAATTCCAACTGTTGTAACAGCCACATCCGCTCGGAGAGGATTTCTTCTTCGGTAAGTTGCTGATGTAGTCGATTTTTTTCGACTTCATCATAAGGATTTACAGTCATTAGTTTTTTGGTGTAGGCGATGATATTTTTGTAATTGGTGCGATGGTAACCTATGACTTTTTTGCGGCGCAAATAAATAGCAAAAGCGTCGAGAAAAGAGTCGAGCAATTGTGTTTCTTCGAGTTCATAATAAATTTTAAGCAGGAGTGTTTTCGAGAATAAATTGACTAATAAATCTTTATGATCGGTATTGCGAAGGAGAACTAAGGCTTTCTCATATTTTTGTTGAGAATAGGCTAGTCGTCCTAGATTGAAACGATAAGCACTTTGACGATACTCGTGCTCTAGTTTTTCTTGATAGGTTTCCAGAAACCAACGAGTCCATTCATATTCGCCTGTGCGTAAGCCTGCCGTCACGATGTTTTGACAAGTAAAACGAGAGAGTATTCCATTTTCTAGTAATGCTTCATTTTTTATGCCGCGCTTGTAGAGGCTAAGAATTTCGTGTAGAAAATCGGGCTGCCCTGTGTTGATGATTTTAATGCAGCAATTGATTCCTAGCAGATACAATCCATGCAATTCATCGGGGAGAAACCGTTCTTCAAATTCCAGTAGGCATTGCTTGAATTGCTGAAAATGCGATACGGCATCTTTCAATTGTAAGGCATAATAGCCATGATAATAGACTCGAATAGCAGGTGTTTTTAGTCTATCTGTTTTCTCTATATACTTGAGAATAGCATCTAATAAGCCAAAATTATATTGCTGCTCGGAGATTGCTTGTTGCGATAGCATTCGGCAGGCTTGTTCTAGTTTTTCAATGATAAAAGCCGTATCCAAAGTATCCGAAATAAGCTGTAAATCCTGTTCGCCCTCGCGCCTCGTGGCCCGTGTGTAGTTATATTCTTCTAGTTTAATTTTGTACTGTTCAAAGTAGAAGCGTGCGCTGCGATCTTGGCGAGCTTCGAGCTGTTGTAGGTTCATCTTTATGGTTTGCTGAAAGGCTTTATCGAATTTTTTTTCCCTATATACTTTTGCAAGGGTAAGTCCTCGCTGCACCTGATTGGTTTGCTGTGCCGCATAAATCCAATAATCCTCTATTACCTTCACGAGTTGACTCATCACTAGGCGTACTTTCTCATCTTTATAGGTCTCTTTTGGAAAAAGCTCCTCAAAAATAGTAGCCTTACTAGGCCATTCTTTTGTCTGTTTTCGGACCTTCATTATATAATCAAAGCATTGTGATACTAGCACTCTATTACTGAGAAGAGGTACGGATAAATAGCTTTTTAGCTCCTTTATTTCTTTTTTAGATAAAAATGTAACTATCTGGACGAGTTTTGAATTTTTCAATTTGCTATTTTTATGCTACAAATTTATTTATTAGAGCTTGATAATCAATTAAAAATGTCCTTTAAAAAATATTTTTTATGCTACAAATTGAAGAATTTGTTCTTGTTTCATGTAGCCAGAAGCGACACTTTTGTAACATCAAAGAAATTATTCGATTATATGAACTATTCTGAAAGCAAAAAAATCTAGTTTTATGAAAAAGAATAAACACCTTATTGCTACTTGTATTGTACAAAAAATCACCCTGCTATTATTGCTTCTTGCTTTTAGCTTGCCGATGACAGCGCAAATTGTCATCAATACAGAAACCGAAACGAATGAAGCTACGGGTGAGGTGCTAGTGCATTTCGTTACCCAAAATTTTAATAATATTCTTGGTCTGCAATTCACTATAGATTGGGATGGTGATGCGATGGAAAGTTCAAGCTTCTCCGAAGACGGGCCACTTGATTTGTCGCCATTTAATTTTGGACATCCTTTGCCAGATACTTCAGCGATACTATTTTCTTGGATTGATAGTGAGGTACGTGGTGTCAGCCTCCCAGATGGAAGTGTCTTATTCACGCTAGGTTTCAATAAATTATCGGATACAGATTCAGAAATCATTTTCAAAAACTATCCTTTTGCCATAGAAGTCATTAATACAAACCTAGAAAATATAGGACTTGTTTCCTTTACGAATGAAATTGCTGGCTTGCAATTTATAAGAGGGACTGTAAGCGTGCAGGAAGATAACGATTGTGAGGCAACAACAACAGGAATTCCCTTGGCAGATTGGCTAATAGAGTTGAAAGATGGCGAAGGATATTCTAGAAGGATAAGAAGTGGCAGTAATGGGGGCTTTGCATTCGCTACAGATGCAAATACGACATATACGCTGACTACCACTCCACCATTAGCACTTTGGGAAGTTTGTGTAGCTACCCAAACCATCACTACTGCTGCCACACTAGAAGAAGAAACGCCGCTTGTCCAATTCAATGCAAAAACAAGTGTAGCGTGTCCTTTCCTTCAGGTAGATGTTTCTGCTCCCTTCCTTCGACGTTGTTTCTCAAATAAATATACAGTAAACTACTCGAATATAGGTTCCGCTCTTGCAGAAGATGCTTATGTTATTATTGAATTAGACCCTACGCTCGACTTCGAATCTAGTACTACACCCGTAATGGAATTAGGTGACAATCGCCTACAATTTAATCTAGGTGATGTCACCATTTCAAAATCGGGACGGTTCACATTTGATGTCATCGTCAATTGTGATGAAAGCGAACTTGGGCAAACACACTGCGTAGAAGCAGAGATTTTTCCTAAAACAGATTGCTTTGATCGTTCTTCTGATTGGTCGGAAGCAGAGTTAGAATTGCGCGCTGAATGCAGAGAAGATGCCACGCTAGAGTTCAAAATAGTGAATGTAGGAACAGGCGACATGCTAGACGAGCAAGCCTTTTCGATAGTGGAAGATATGATTATGATGTATGGCACAGGAAGCGAAGATGTATTCAAGTTGAAAAGTGGAGAGGAATTTGCCTTTGAACTACCAGCTACAGGCGCAACCTACCGCATGGAAACGGAACAAGTACCTCATCATCCTTTCCACAACAATTTAGGAATTGCTATTGAAGGATGTGGAGAAAATGTGGAAGGAGA
>CALGLY010000136.1 GCA_937959095.1 uncultured Saprospiraceae bacterium | reverse complement strand
CTGATAGTAAACATGATATCCACTGTAGTCATATCGCCTGCTGCCAAGAATGCTATGTCAGAATTCAATGTAGCAATGCCACCTGAATTTGACCAGTTTCCGTCTGCAAGGATTAGACCTGCTGGAATGTAATCTGATACTTCGATATTTGTCGCATCAATTGTACCTTGGTTGATTACTTCGATTGTAAATGTCACTGGGCTACCTGGGCTATATGGGCCAGGAGTTTCTAGTGTATTAATTACTTTCGTTAATGCCAAGTCAAAGAATTGACCTACTTCGATTACTGCTGGATCTTGATCATCTTCGTCACCCATTGGGTCACCATCGCCAGGCGTACCTGAACCGTCGCCATCCGTAGCGTCATCAGAAGGTGAATCTGGTCCACCACCTGCATCATTGTCAGGATCTTGATCTGGGTCAGAATCTACATCGTCATTATTATCTTCACTAATCTCTGCATAGTTCACAATGCTTCCGCTTGTGAATGCTGGATCAATAGTGAAGCTGATAGGAATCATAACCATATCACCTGCTAGAAGGCTTGGAATATTGCCATTTAGTGTAGCAATACCTGCTGGAGCTTCTGTCCAGTCTGCATCTGCAAGAATTAATCCTGTTGGGATATAGTCTGTGATTTCAACATCTGCTGCATCAACTGTTCCTTGGTTGATTACAGTAACCATAAATGTTACTGGATCACCTGCATTGAATGGACCAGGCGTTGCTGGGCTCAATGTCTTAGTCAATGCTAAATCAAAGAATCCACCTACTGTAATTTGTGCTGGATCTTGATCATCTTCATCTGTTGTAGGATCCATATCACCAGGATTACCTGTACCGTCACCACCTGTAGCATTATCGGAAGGTGAATCTGGGTCACCACCTGCATCATTGGTTACGTCTGTATCTGGTGTAGAATCGATATCCGGCTCTCCTGCGCTATTATCTGCATTGCTAATTTCCGCAAAGTTGATAATATTACCGCCTGGGAAGGCTGGATCAATCTGGAATAAGATATCAACTGTAGTAGTAGCACCTGCTGGTAAGAACGAAATTGGAATATTCAGCGAAGCTGTACTTCCTGTTTGCGTCCAAGCAGCATCTACTAATAACAAACCTGCTGGAATGTAATCAGTTACTTGTACATTAGTTGCATCTAGTGTTCCTTGATTTATTAGTTCTATTGTAAATACTACATTGTCGCCAGGTGCATAAGGACCTGGAGTAGATGAAGTATTGATTACTTTCGTTAATGCCAAATCGAAGAATTGACCAACTTCGATCACTGCTGGATCTTGGTCATCTTCATCTGTCATTGGGTCACCATCACCTGGTGTACCTGTACCGTCTCCACCTGTTACGTCATCAGAAGGTGAATCTGGTCCACCACCTGCATCGTTGTCAGGATCTTGATCTGGATCAGAATCCACATCTGTTCCACCATCTGCATCGCTAATCTCCGAGAAGTTTACGATTTGACCACCTTGGAAGGTAGGGTCGATAGTGAATGAAATAGTAACGAATGTCTGATTTCCTGCTGGAAGGCTTGCTATGCCACCGTTGTAAGTAGCAATGCCTGCTGGAGACTCTGTCCAAGCTGCATCTGCAAGGATTAATCCTGCTGGAATGTAATCCGTAATTTCAACATTCGTTGCATCAAGTGTTCCTTGATTGAATACATCAATTACGAAAGTTACTGGAGATCCTGGGCTAAATGGACCAGGCGTTGTTGGACTTAGCATCTTAGTCAATGCCAAATCGAAGAACTGTCCTACGTCAATTACCTCTGGATCATGGTCATCCTCATCTGTATCAGGATCCATATCGCCAGGTGTACCTGTACCGTCTCCATCTACAGCATCATCTGCTGGTGTATCTGGTCCACCACCTGGATCGTTACCGTTCGTATCATCTGGTGTAGAATCGGTATCATCCAAACCTTCTGCATTATCTGCATCGCTAATTTCCGCGAAGTTGATAATTTGACCGCCCATGAAGGCTGGGTCAATAGTGAAGGTAATAGAAACAGTAGTATCATCACCTGCTGCTAGAGCTGCAATACCCGCATTTAGCGTCGCTAGACCTGCTGGTGCTTCTGTCCAAGCTGCATCTGCAAGAATTAATCCTGCTGGGATGTAATCTACTACTTCAATATTTGTTCCATCAACCGTTCCTTGGTTGATTACTTGAATATCAAAAGTTACTGTGCTTCCAGGGTTAAATGGACCAGGTGTTGAAGAACTCAATGTCTTCGCCAATGCAAGGTCAAATACCAATGGAATATCTTCACATACTTCTTCTACTTCGTCTATAGTGCCATCACTTCCAACATCTAGGGCTGACTTATTGAATAAGCCTTCGCCTGCTATTGGATCCATACCATTTGTGGAAGTACCACATGGAACATAAATATCGTCACCACCTTGCTCTGAAGCTGGATCAATATCTAATGAAACATTAAAGGTAATAGTAAATGTATGACATGCTCCTTCTGCAATCGGCTGATCAGAAATCAGATCATATGTTCCACTTGTAGCAAGTGCTCCACCTGTTCCGCCTGGTGCATCCGTTGTGAAAGAAGCTGAGTTGATTACGATGTCATCATCGAAGCAAGGTGTATCCATAAGTGCATAGAAACCATCTATATCACCTAAGTTACATACTTCGATTTCATACACTACAGTGTACGTACCATCTGCATTTGCAACTGGCGTGCCTAATGATATTTTTTCATGCTCTATTATTGGTAAATCATCACAAGCTTCATCTGTTTCATCTATAGTTCCGTCACTTCCTACGTCTAGTGTAGACATGTTGAACAAGCCTTCGCCTGCTACTGGGTCGCTACCATTTGTAGAAGTTCCGCATGGCACATACATGTTGTCGCCACCTGAACCTTCACTCAAATCGAATGAAACATTGAAGGTAATGGTATAAATATCCATTGTACCACCATCAATTGCTTGTCCTATTGCCAACTCATAAGGAGCAGCAGCAGTAATAACTCCACCACCATTATTGAACGCATCTGTTGTGTAAGATACGGTGTTAATAGTAATGTCATCATCAAATAATGGTGTATCAAATAGATCATAGAGACCATCTACACTTGTAAGACTAGTTACTTTGATTTGGTAAGTCACTTCATAAGTGCCATCTGGCTGAAGTGCTGCTTCCGCAAGTAACGTCTTCTCGTGAGTGATTTCTGGTAAATCGGTACAAACCGTATCTACCATATCAATAGTACCATCACTCATTACATCTAATAGTGCTTCGTTGAATAGACCTTCGCCTGCGCTTGGGTCTCCACCATTAGTGCCATCGCCACAAGCATCATACATATTGTCACCGCTACCTGCGCCACTATCCATAAGGTCTAGTGATACATTTACAGTGAGTGTATATATGTGACACTCATCTATAGCTAAATCAATACCCGATGCCAATTCCCATGGATTTGGTGGCATATTCGGATCTAATGCTAATGGTCCTATAATAGTTGGTGCATCTGTATCATAAGATGCACTATTGATAGTTACATCATCATCGAAAGTAGGTAAATCAAATAGCGCGTAATCGCCATCTGCAAAACCTACATTACATACCTCGATTTGGTATGTTACATTCCAAGAACCGTCGCTTTGCTTTTCTGGCTCACCAACTAGGCTCTTTTCATGTTCAAGAACTGGGTCACACTGACCTTCTAATACAATTGGACAACATAGTTCAATTGCACAGTCTTCGTCAAGTGTACTTCCATCTACCGTGTAACGGTAAGAACCTGGTACATCCGCATCAAACATTTGCATGTCTGCGCCTGGAATTGGATCGTATCCAGCACCAGTATCTAAATACCATTGGTAAGTGCTAAATCCTCCGATACCAGTAAGTGTAACGCTCTGACTTTCTGCACAGAACTGTATTGGTGTACCAACACATGTAATACTTACATCATCTTCATCAAAGTTTGGAATTTCTCCTAAATCTGTACCGGATACACTTCCATTGTTTGGACTAGAATCTGCATCTGTTTCGTTCATGGAAACCACTTCGAAATACATACAGAAAAAGCCATCCATAGCAACTGTTGCATCAATGGATAGCTCTACAGATGCATCGCCTGCACCCATACTAATTCCTGACCAGGTAATTACTCCGCCTGACTCACTAGCAACACCTGAAGTAGGCGCTAATGTGTTAATTGTCAAGCCAGCAGGCACTGTTGCTTCTACAACAATACCAGATACATCCGTCATACCGTCGTTATTCACAAGCACGTCAATAATGACGTTTTCGCCTGCCATAACAGTACAATTTTCCTCCTCTGAGCCAGCGCCTTGCACTGTGCTAGAGATTGAAACATCAGGATCCATCATAGCGCCGCTGCTTTGTGTCGAAACAGCAGGCTTGTCTTCTACCCGATAAATTTTCGGATCAATTACTAAATCGAAGTTTGGATTATAAGCCCCCAAGTCAACGCTCAAACAGCCTTCTGCTAATGCAAATTGGCTGCTCACCGTTACTTTCTCCCCATCAATTACTTGATAAGTGTAAGGCTTAGAATGACGAAACTCCCCTTGCTCTGTAGGCAAGACAAGTTCTCCATTTCTGGCGATGTAAGCATTTTCAGCTCCATCTAATCGCATACAAATCCGGTCAGCACTTGCACCTGGCTTCAAAACGAAGTCATAGTGCAATTGTCCATCACCTGGATCGTAAAACTTCAAGTGTGTCTTCTCGTACAAGTCTCTGTACCAGAGTGCATTCTCTTCCCATACTCCAGCATCTGTGATGCTTTCGTATGCCGCCCCGTCGAAATCTAATTTCCACGGTGCATCTTGCTGAGACGCACTCAACTCAATACCCTGAGCCTTAAAGGCTACTTTGTACTCAGTAGCATTGGCAATGTAATTGCCTTCATGCTCTGAGAATTCGACAGCAGAAGTTGTCGCTTTTGCTGCCTCCTCTTGATTGCTTGCACACCCAACGATAAAGAAGCCCATTAACATTAACAAAATGTAATGTAATGAACCAAGGATAGAAGGTCGTCCTCGATGACGAGTTCTATCTACCTTACCAGTCGACGTGCCAATTTTGCGAGTGTCAAATAAAGTAGGCATGGTGTTTGTTAATTAAAAAAAAATACTAGTGTCAAGTTATAACCTTAATATAAATGATATAGGAATGGCTGTACGTAGCTGTGTTGTGTGAGTCAGCTAGCGTCCACTCAGCCCTTGACAGAGGCTTGACCATAACTAATCTAATAAAATACCTAGTTGCTGTCTTTTTACTAATTCTTTCTGATATAGATGTGTGTACTGAAAAAAAACTGACATTTTGTGTCCTTCATGTAAGTTCTTTATATCAAGAAACAATTAGAATTATAAAAAGACAGGAGATCGGACTATTATTGAATCCAATAGTAGCCTTTAAGGGACGGACTATCATCTGATCGGGGTAAGGATTTAGAAAATAATTTTGATATTAAAAGAGGATAATGAATATCTAATAATCTTTGAAGAGTACTTGCTTGGCTAGTAAACATATATGGCTCTAGTGCTACTGGAACAGCAGTACTTGTGCTAGGCTTCTCAGCTTGAGGCACAAGTTGGGATGCTACCCAACATAGCAACATTTGTTGCAACAGATAAAGCATTAGGTCTACTATAAGTAAGTGTTTCTTCATAGACAAAAAAAAACTAGCAATATTGTGTGAGGCTTTGTTCCTTTACAATACCAATATTCATGGCAAAATACGGACTATTAGGCTGGAACAGTCAGACAATACCTTATTATTCAAGTGTCGCTTTTAGGAGTATTTTCTCTAAGGCAAATAAACATAAATCCCTAAAAATCAACATATTATCAAATTAATAAAATATATTGCTACTATTTCTAGAAGCTATATATCCTTTAATTATTGCTTATATATATATGGTGTGCATAACCCTTTTTTCAATATTCTACTGCTTAATTTATCTCTTTCAAGATGATGATGCAGTTTTTTTATGATGAGTATATGCTCTGTATTAGTCAAATTCTATGTTGGAAATTTCTTGTATCGGTGTTCGTTAGCGCAAGAACTACTTGTATCTTATATTCTCCTGATAAATGTGTAGTTATACGTGTCAATTCTTTCAATGAATTCCTTTCTTTAATCAGGAATAACGTGCTCTGTATTTTATCCGTTTGAGGTACTCTTGTAATGGCAGCATAAGGCTGTTAATTTCTAGTTGTCTTAAAACACCAAAAAGCGGGTTTTGTAGCCCTATGATGTTTTCTTGTAAGGAAGAAGCCGCGCAACATTTTGTACGTTGCGCGCTTCGTATCATTACTTGTTCTACTCTATGCTCATTTGTAGTCGTTTGTAGCCAAAGCCCAAACGAACTACAAGCAAATCGCTCATGACATTGCAATTCTAGTATTGTTACCTGCAACAATATCAATAAATGGAACGTCTTGAAATTTACTGAATGAACATATAGAGTTTTCATAGCTTTCTCTTTAAAAGTTCAACAATCGTCCCTTGATAATTGGCAATGACTGCCCGTGAATCAAGTTTCTATGAATCATATGAACTTGTTAGTACCAGAATATTTTTAGGATAGACCTAAAATTATTCATTGGCTGAAGGTTGTAGTACTAAATCAAAGTATAATATCAGTATCTAAATACTATGCTATCCTCTGATTCTAAGTAAGCTGCGAAAAACACTATATTGGTAGTTAAAAAAGTAAGCGAACAATTCGTTCTTTGTTCTCATCAAAAATGAGTGTTTTAAATAACTTTGCACTTTTGACGACACTAAGGTATTTGTTTTAGGGGGTTCTATCAGGACATAAATAGTCTTTTTTTCAATGATCTTTTTTTCAATTAAAACATCGATTAAAAAACATAAAAACCTACTAATCAACACTTAATAACAACTAAAAGATTTCAAAAAGTGCTTATAAAAAGCATAATCATGCTCTCTGTTTTAATCTATTACATGCAATAAATCGAATAAATAAATTTCTAATTCATCAAAAATGATCGCATACCTATTATATAGACGAAGTCTTGACTTTATTCTGAATTATTTTGTAAAACATGGGAAAGCAGATTTTGATACTAATTGAGGCAAAAAGTTGTAGCATCCGTAAGGACGGCACTATTTTTTGACGAAGAGTAAGGTAAAAGGTCTTTTAGTTACTTACAAAGTAATTTAGAGTAAAGGTTCTCCTAATACTTATATATAAGAAGTGACAGCCAAGCCTTCTCATCGTCTAATTTGACAAATGCAGGATTCTTAAATATCTTTGCAACCAAACACAATTACACTCGCTAGCACAATGCAAAATTATTACCACATCTTAGGAGTTGCTTCTGATGTTTCAGAGCGGCAACTACGACAATCCTACTTGCAACTCTGCAAACAATATCACCCAGACAAAAATGATGGTGCAGATTGGGCGCAAGAACGGCTAAAAGTTATCAATGAAGCCTACGAGAACCTCTCCGATCCTATGCGTCGCTTGCAATTTGACAAGGAAATGCGCCGCCTAAAAACAGCAAAGATACAACAAGCACAAACTCGCCATACCAATCTTAAAACCACTGCTCCTCGCGTAGATCTTACAGATATAGTAGAAAAAAGTCATTTTCTTATCAAACCGATATTAATGGTGAGTTTGGCGGCTGTGTTTTTCCTAATCGCCCTACTCTGTTTCAATAATGAAACGGTAACTGGTTCGGGGTCTACCATCACATCTTACAGTGCACAAGCTTACGAAAGTGAACGCAATCGCTTTTTAAATTTCTGTAAAGAACATCCTCGTGTACTAACTCGCTCAGAATTTGATATTTTGCTAGAACAGCCTATCGAACCAGGTTTCACCTATTTACTCAATCGCCTATTGGTGCAAGGCGATACCAGCGATATTCATTATTTGATACAATCCCGCTTTCGGTAAGACGTGAATTAGAGTTTTCATAAAAACATTCGTGTATCTTTGAAGGCAACATCAAACATACACGCGATATGAAATTTACTTGTTTTCTACTTTCTCTATTTATCACCTCAACACTACTTGCCCAAGACTTCTACTTTGGAGCAGATATGTCCTATGTCAATGAAATGGAAGATTGTGGCGTAGTATATAAAGAAGCTCAAACTACCCAAGATCCTTACACTATTTTCCAAAAACATGGCTGTAATCTCGTGCGACTGCGCCTATGGCATAGTCCCGCTTGGTACGATGATCTCAATGATGGCAAACGATATAGCGACCTCCCTGATGTGAAACGTGCTATCGCTAGAGCGAAGCAACAAAACATGAACGTACTACTCGATTTTCATCTTTCTGATAATTGGGCAGACCCTAGCAAACAACTCGTACCTGCCGCTTGGCTACCCGTAGTAGATGATACAAACTTGCTGAAAGACTCCTTATATAATTATATTTTTGAAACGCTAGAAGAATTACAAGCCGAAAATCTCGTCCCCGAATTTATTCAAATAGGAAATGAAACGAATAAAGGCATCCTACTTTCTCCTGAAGATAATGCGACTTGGACACTCGATTGGTTGCGAAATGCGACTTTATTCAATCATGCCATAAGAGCCGTCCGCGATTTCGAAGAAGAATATAATGAAGCCATAAAAATAGTACTCCACCTCGCCGATCCAAGTCATGCGGAGGCACTCGTACAAGATTTTACGCGCTATGGTGTGCGTGATTTTGATATTATTGGAATGTCCTACTATTGGGCATGGCACAAACCGACAAGCATAGAAGAAACGGGCAAGGTCATCGCACAACTCCAGCAAGATTATCCTGATAAGCAAGTACTCATTGTAGAAACAGGCTATATCTGGACGACTGCTTCTAATGATGCTGCCAATAATATCATCAGCGAAGTACATCCTGATTACAGTCCTGCTACGCCTATCAATCAACGCGATTGGCTGATTGCTTTGACTCAAGAAGTTATTAAGAATGACGGCTTGGGTGTTATTTATTGGGAACCTGCTTGGGTGTCGAGTAGGTGCAGCACGCAATGGGGACGTGGCTCGCACCAAGAACATGCTACTTTTTTTGATTTTGATAATCAGTTGCTCCTTCCCGGCGGCATCGAGTGGATGCAATATCCTTATACTACGCTTTCCAACACTACGACTCCACAAGCAAAGTCTGTTCAGTTTTTTATAAATAATCAAGCTGGCGAAATTCGGATACTCCAGAGCAAGCACGCAAATATGAACTACGAGTTATCTGATACGCTAGGACATCGCCTACTATCGGGTAAAAGCGATAGATTAGAAACTATCTTGCTCCTCAATGCGCTTCCTTTTGGAATGTATGTATTGAGTGTGGAGCTTGAGGGACAACAAAGGCAAGCGCAGCAATTTATTTATGGGAAAAATTGAAAATGAATCCGTGAATTTTCAAGCTTAAAAAATAGCAATCATAAAAGCTGCGTTGTTAATCGTTTGGATACTTGGCGGGATTGATAGGATTTTTTAATTCTCATGCTAAACACAATCCTTACTTGCAATCATCATTATACGACTTACTCGTGCGACTACTCGAATCTATTATTTTCTGATAAGCCTCGATTTTCGTGATGCCATGCTTTTGCATATTATACGCTAGAAGAGACTCAAAAGTCGGGCCATCAGGATTGCCATATTTTCGCATATCGCGTGCGCGTAGCGTATCTACTTCTACTTGGTTGGTCATCATATAGCGGGCATTTACGCGGGCTTCGTGCCGTAGTTCATAAGCTTTTTTAGCACGGGTTTCCAGGTCAATACCATCGGCTTCCCATTTTTCATTGATTTTCCCTATTGCTACGACCTGATAATTATACCAAACCCGAATATCACAATTCGTCTTCGGCAGACTCACCAAT
>CALGLY010000135.1 GCA_937959095.1 uncultured Saprospiraceae bacterium | reverse complement strand
TTCTTCTGCTATCTGAGCAACTTTAGCTTTGTCGCCTCTTTTCACATACGCCAAAGCCATATACCATTTCACATCATCTGTACTTGTGGAAGATAACTGCTGATAAGTCTCGAATTTTTCTAGGCTTTTCTCTGAATCTCCTTTTCCTAAATGGGCTACTCCTTCCCAAAACAGACTAATCGTATCTTGATTTTCGATATAATTTTTATCAAATAATCTTGAAGCCGCCTCAAAGTTCTCCGCTTCCAAAGCATCAAACGCTTGATTAGCAATACTACGTTCGTTCTTGCCGTCTCCCCTCGTCTTCGTAGAATAGACGCTAAAATTCTCTGCAAAAAATTGCTCGTTTTTAGGCAAAGCCTCGTTTTCGTCTTGTTGCTGTTGTGAGGTAGTTAATAGTTTAATCCCTAAAAGGAGCAACAGTATTCCTACTACAAGCCACACATATTTCCAAATCGACTTTCCTCCAGTTGAAACAACAACTTCTCCTGTTTCTGTTCCCCAAGCATCTAATTTTTCTTTAAATGCTTCTCGTTCCAAATAAGTCAAACCATCTTTCAAGAAATTTTCCTCTAGTAGCTCCTTTTCTATTTCTTCTTCCTTTTCCCAGGCTTCCATTTTCTCCCTAAACGATGTTCGCTCCAAATAAGTAAGACCATCTTTCAAGAATTGCTCATCTAGCTGCTTTTTGTCTTTTTCATTCATGAGTGTTATTATTTTCAAGGTCAAAAAATAGCTTACTCAATCTTTCTTTGCAGCGATAAATAGCAGTGCCTACGGTTTCTTCATTTTTATAATTATACTCTTTTGCGATTTCCTCTCTACTATATTTATGCACAATCCTAGCAATTAACACGCCTTTGCAAGGCTCTCCTAATGCTTTTAGTGCTTTTTTTAGAGATGTTATTCGTTGTAAGAATATACTTTTTCCTTCCTCTGTATTAGCCGTCAGCAAACCGTCTAAAAGATGAACTTTATCATCATAAATATATCTTCCGTTCTCTTTCCGATGTTTTTGCAACTTATAGTTGCACACCGTTTTCAAATAGGCTATCGGAGCCTTATTGAAACCTTTTAGTTTTCCTGCTCGCACATTTTCATAGGTCGCACTAAAGGCATCTTGATAAATTTTCTTCGCAATTTCCTTAGTACACCCAAACTGCTTTTGTGCATAGGCGATACACTCCCCCATGTACTTCAGGTAGTATTTTTTTATAAGCCGCTCCTTATCGGATTTGAGCGCACCATAGAGTTCAGAGGCTTCTTCATTCATATATCATAGTGTTTAAGATTCATAAAACGTAACTGTCCCAAAGTGTTAAAATTCCAAGAAAAATATTTTTTCGATAAAATTAAAAAAAAATGATTTGGGAGCAGTTATGTTTTGACTCTTTCAATACTGTAGTAGTGAAAGAGATGGACGATTCTTTGCATTTTAGGAGATATAAGGGTCAATTATTTTGACAAAAAATACCAAACTTATGAGGTTCAATATAAAATTGAAATACATCTACCTTATTCTATTAATCATTTGTGCCGTATACCATACTGCCAATGCGCAGGTTGAAGTTATCGAAGTAGATTCTATATCGAAAGCTTTGAATAAAAGTGTCCCTTTTGATGAAGCCTTTGTAATTAAGATGGAACTTAAACATCAGGCAGAAGTAAGTGATATTTTTTTGGTAAAAAAACATAGAGGTAGTACCTTGAATCAATCAATTAAGTTTTACAAAAAAAAGAAAAACAAGAGAAAGAAAAAAAAGAAAAAGGAGTCGAAAAAATGGAAATACCCTATAAAGCTTGACAAAAAATATTACAGAATAGAAAAATTTGGAGAAAAAAGATACTTGGTCGTAAACATTGCGGATAATCATATTTTCAAGCCTTCAGAATCGTTTTTTATCATTCCGTTATTTTGCAATCCTGACAATCATGCACTAGATTTTTTTGAAAACTACTATTTCTATAATCAGAGCGAGGATGATACATATTTAGACAAAGCAAAAAAGAGTCTAGAAAAATATGAAGAAAATATAACAAGAGTTTATGGAAATCCCCTTGCTTTCAAGCTTATGACAAAAGGCATTTTTGAAAGAAAAACTAGAGAATTCAATGGAGATGAAAATGTTTTAAAATTACAAGTTCTTCAAAAGAAGTTCTACGAACAAAAAGATGGCTTAGATACTGATGTGGAAGGAAAAATAAAAAAATTAATACCTAGTATTCCTACTTACGAAATACTAAAGGATGTACAATTTTTGAAAGATGCTGAATTGAAAGAGAAATCAATTGCTTCCATTATCAGTAAGCAATTATCCCACAATACTCCAATTGTTGATCTAAATTATTTAAAAGCAAGTCAACAAATTCAGCCGATCTTAATAGGGACAACAAATCTAAAAGATCCTTTTACTAAAGCAATTGATAAAAAGAGTAGTTCGCAGAAATCACTTAGCCAAAGAATAGCTAATCTAGACACTACCTTATCTGTCTTACATGGCATAAGGAGATCTATTGACTTATTCCAAGCTAAAGATGGATACAAAGAAGAGTTAGCAACAGATTTGCAGGCGACGATAAATCTCATTCAAGTATTTCAAGCCAATAGAGATAATATGACTGATTTATTGACACAAAAAAAGGCAATTGATTTAACCATAATGGAAAAAAGATTTATTGGGAAGAATTTTAAAAATTCAGATTCTGGCATTATCGCAGGGAATGCGTACATGAATTTTGATACTAGAAGTAAACTACTCATTACGCCTGATGTTGGTCTAGCTTTATCCAGAATTGGAAAAAAGAATAAAGATTTTGACTATGGCATTTTGCCCTATTTAGGATTTCATATCAATTTCATGCCCTTGAATAAGGATATTCCTTTCAAATCTTATAAGAAAAATTTTCGGCAACGCTTATCTATATCTGCTGCTTGGTCAATGGTATCTTTAGAAGATGACGAAGAGTATGATAATTTCTTTGAAAAGAGTACCCTATTGACAGGAGTTGGATTTAGATTGAATAATACAATCCGAATAACAGGTGGAACACAATGGTTATTTACACCAGTACAGGCTGAACCCAATGGTAAACTACGGGCTTTGCCCTATGTAGGTGTCGCTTTTGACTTTAATGTAAAACAATATATCAACGGGTTTATAGACATATTTTCTTCTGGCAATGAAGAAGATACGGCGAGTGTTTTGTCAAATATGAACTGACGGCTACTCTCTAGCACCCTGTTTACTTCAAGTCCATTTTATCCAATTCACTGTCTCGTCCTTAAAAGTTATAGATTTAGGGACTATGTAACAATGCATTTTCAAGTGTTTTTTAGGGATAAAAAATTCATTAGTCAGACTTGCACTACTCTGTAAGCCTTGGCTATCCTATGCTTTCACGCATCAACGGCAAAGTTCATACCTATTAATAAATTATCAACCACAGTGCTTTCTTAGTAGATAACTTACTAGTCGTCTAATTAAGTATTTCTACAAGAGTGGCACAAAAAACATCCAATGATGAAACATCTCATTACTCTTTTAACAATTACATTTATAGCTCTATGTAGTTGCTTTGGTCAATCATGTAGTGAAGCTCCTACAATATCCTGTAATCAAACCTACAGTTCCACAAATAGTGGATACTCCAATACTTTTGATACGAACGATTATAGCTGTTACAATGGTTCGTCCTCTTTTTCTGGAAGGGATAGAGTCTATAAAGTCAGCGTATCGTCAGGCTCTACCTTGAAAGTAGATATCTGGAATCTAAGTGATGACTTAGATTTATTTGTATTTAAGAATTGTAGTGGTACTAGTCCTTCTAGTTGCCTT
>CALGLY010000134.1 GCA_937959095.1 uncultured Saprospiraceae bacterium | reverse complement strand
CGTTGGTCCTTCCCAAGCAATATCATAGCGTGCTGTCCCTTCTATAATATTTATCGTTGCACTACCATTGCTATCGCCACAAGTTGGGTCGGTTACATTATCACTAAGCATTACATCGAAGCCTGTACAAGCTGTGATGCCAAGGGTTTTAAATCCGATACCTGCACCTGAACAAGACGCAGTTCTTGCAACGATAAAATCACCTTCATATTCACAAGCAATACGAATTCGTAATTCGTAATTCGTATTTGGAGTTAAATCTGAAAAAACAATAAAATTATTTTGTGTAAAATTTTCTGGTTCTATCCATTCTTCTGTTCCTGCTAGTCGATAAGCGAAGCTCCAAAAGCCAATCCCTTCCGTCTTGGTGCAAGTTATTTTCGCACTAAATTCTGTAATTTCTTCGATTAAAATTTCGTCTGCTGTAGGTGCTACACAAGGCAAGTCTTCACTAATGCAACTATTCGCAAAACCACTCATTCGCTCCCGCACCTGTGGGTGGAAACCAAGCGTTAAATCAACACCATTTCCTGCACGCAAGTGGCAGTAGCTCATGATTGTTCCTTTGTTAGGAATCTTTGGGCTATTACCATTCCAACAATTGCCCCCTTCTGCTTCATCAAATTCATCTACTTCGCCATCGCCATCATCATCTTGATTGTTTCTGATTTGATCTAAATTACCACAATCATCAATTGTCGTATCATCATCATTCCAAGCACAAGCATGGGTATGATCTGAACTCATTTGATGCCCCATCTCATGCGCCAATACATTCACACTCCAAGAATTCGCACTTAGGTTCGGACTATAGGTTCTATCTATATTAGAAAAGCCATGATTCGTGGAAGCATTCGGGCAAAATCGATAAGAAGGACGCTGCGCCAAGCCACCTAAACCTCTTGTGCCTGTAGAAAGTAAATGCGCGATACGTCCATTATAAGAAGAGGCTTGGCATTGAAATTTATCTAAGGAATTGCTTGATGTGGCATTACTGCTATTTGCTTCGTAAGGGTCAGTTACTTCCCATACTTTTATTTCAGAAATCTGTACAATTACGCCTGCATCCTCGAATAAACCCGCTACTACGTTGAATAGTCCTGTTGTGAAATTTACGGTCTCTTGTACATTAGAACCTAAATCACGATACATCTTATTGTCGCACTCTATGTACACATTAACTGGAACAATACTACCTGATTTTTCTTGCGGACTAATCGTTCTTCTATTTGGATTTGGTAAGCGCAAATCTGTCGGTTCATCAGGCGTATGACACTCAAAATGGGGCAATTCTGTCACATCTTCATGTCTATAAAGAATATATTGATCCGTGCTAGTACGCTTTGCTAAACTATGTAGTTTTTCGAGATTATAGGTATTGCCCTCAAAGCCGATTATCCCCATCACTTCACCTTCAAAAATACTGATAGCCGCCATAGATTGCGTCTGTCCCACTACCTTTCCTCGATAGTGCTGCCCCGCTTGATAAGGTTGTGCTACATCATTGGAATTGGATACTCTAAAGTTAGAGCTTGTTACTTGAACTTCCTCAAGTTCTAGTACAATTGCTTCTTCCGATCTTGTAGGAATACGGAACGTAAGGCTTGCCTTATTTTCAGCATATAAAGTTTGCAAAGCAACTTCATCTAAACTGAATAGATCGGCTTTTGTAAGATAATTTTGGTTTAAAAGCTGTTGCTTTTCTATACTGGATAATTCTTCTGTTGGTGCAAATAAACTTACGGCATCCGTAGCGGTATTTTGACCTAGCAGATTACTGATGCTACACAATAGCATCAAAAATGTAAAGTAGTACAGTCTCATAATTGGAACTGAATTTTGTTTATTTAAATGGAATATTACCTAACGCTATCATCATGAATTATAATAGCGTTATTATAAAAGGCAGATGTCGAATTCTAAGTTTTAAACTTCTACTGATGGTGAGATTCAGATTTCAAAGGTAAGAATTATAAAACAGAATTTTAAATAGAAAAATGGAAAGCGGGTGTTAAAAGATTTAAAACCACTCTAGAAAATAATTTAAAAAAGGAGAAAAAAATTGCCTAGACAAAAAGATTTGAAAATTTAGAGCATTTACATGAAAAACAGGCAGATATGCCTCACCTCAATAGTGATGCTTTCTGAATCACGAAACTGCGATAGGGGATATTTTACTTAAAATATTTGGTTCATCCCAAAATATTGTAGGTAGAAAAACAAGGTTGCTCTATAACAAGAATTTACCTTCTTAGCATACTTGTTGCTACAAAACCAAAGAAAAAACCAAGACTACCAAACAAAAATTCGATAATAATTGTATATTTCATAGTTTCAGAGACTTTTGAATCTTGCCATCGGTGAGATTTCATCGGATGTGTTCTATTTTATCCGTATTTATTTTTTTAGAAAAACACAAAAATGACCTTAGACGAAGGAAAAGAAAGTTTTATTCAATCGTGGGGAACGCTAGGTTCAAGTTGGGGCATCACGCGCACAATGGCGCAGATACATGCCCTCTTATTGGTATCGCCAGATCCCTTGAGCGCGGAAGATATTATGGAGGAATTGCAAATATCGCGCGGCAATGCCAATATGAATATTCGTGCTTTAATTGATTGGAACTTAGTCTTCAAAAAACTAAAAACTGGCGAGCGCAAAGAGTATTTTATAGCCGAAAAAGATATGTGGCAAGTCGTTCGGAATATTATCATTCAGCGCAAAAAGAAGGACCTAGAGCCTATGCTCAAAGTCCTTAATGAAATCGCGAATGTAGAAGGAGATGATCCAGAAACCGAAGAATTTAAAAAAGTCGTACGCGATATCAAACTCTTCTCGAACAAAGCAGATTCTACGCTGGATACCTTGGTCAATTCGGATTCTAATTGGTTTGTAGGGACTTTTATGAATATGATTAAATAAGATTTTCTTAGGCGGGTTTTTAAAGGCGAAAGGTATTTGCTTTTAGTCCTGTAGCACAGGTGGTTCTTCTACTACTAAGCCTTCAAATTCCACTGTCCAGCCTGATGCTTCTGCCATAAATTGAATAATATCAAAAAGCTGCATACCTTGCTGGCGTGCCTCTTCTATCAAGCGACTCTCTTCTGCTGCTTCTTTTAGTTTTTCTTTCGCTTCTTTATTCAATTTCGTAAAATCGCTTGCGGTGAAGCTATTAAACCAACTCTCCTCGATGTTGAAGTAACTAATCTCATGGTCTACAGAAAGCACTGTAGGTTCAGGTAAATTACTAATGCGAAGGCGTTTATTGGTCTCATCCATTTCGATACTCAATTGTTTGAGGTCGTAGCCCACCATCACCGTACCTGTCACATTGATGATTGCTTGCTTTTCGGCAGGCAAAGTCGTTGGGAAAGGAAGATAAAACGTGAAGTTCTTAATGTCTCCACCTTTGTAGGTTTCCGTTACATCGCCTTCCACCGTCACTAGTTTGCAGACTTTTCGGATGCGCTCTAGCAGTACTCTCGATTCGCTAATATCTACGCGCTCGCTAGGTTTGGTGAACTGCCATGCTAAGTAACCGCCTAAGGCAAAGGCTATTAATAATCCGAGAAGAAGGAGGATATTTTTCATAAATTACTAATCTGAACTTTAACTAAAAGTGCGTAGCTAATAGCAAAAGGCTAATAATGTAAAACGGCTTATCCAGTAATTGAATAAGCCGTTTAGTAAGAAGTAAAGCTGCGATGTATAAAACCGTCTTATGCCTGTTTACTAACTTCTACCTCTGCTGATGCTTTAGTAAATCCATTAACTGCTAACACCGATTGCTTTAAGCGATCATAATTCAAGCTATAATGTACGAACTTACCGTCGCGTTCTGTGACTACTAAACCCACGATTCGCAAAATGCGAAGGTGCTGTGAAGTAATAGATTGCTCCAGTTTTAAGGTATTGTAAATCTTATTTACATTCACAATACCATGTTCATCAATGAATTCGAGAATTTTCATCCGAAGTGGATGGGCGAGTGCGCGCAGGATTTCAGAGGATTCTTGTAGTTCCTCGTGCTTGATAGTGAACTTTGTCTTCATTGAAACGACTTTACTATTAATATGGCAAAAAAAATCCTTGTAAGAACAGTAACTCGTTTTTATTTTTTTATGGCAATTAATTGTACTGTTTGAGTTACTTATACTTCTCTTATCTTTAGATGTGAATTTTATAATTATGTTTTAGCTTATACTTGTGACAAATATAGCTTAGAATTAAATTAAATATAACTTAACTCCCTTACTTAAACCGATTTTACTAAAGATATTAGAAGTGTATGGATTTTATCCAATTACTTACTAGGCCTTACAAATATCACTCTTTTATTTGTTTTTTCCAAATATTTTAAACGCTGAAATAATTGCAATTAAAGAAGGTAGGTAGAAAATTATAATATGTTGAAGTAGGGACACAATAAGAGTTAAACGATTTTTGTGACTATAAATTTTGTTCTTTTTTAAGATTTTAGGATTATTTTTTCAGGGTAACCGCACGAAAGTCCACGCTTTGTAAAGTTGTTGAATTCTTCGAGTTGTTGAGCTGCTTTTTTCACTTCAAAATGTTTTTTTGATAAAATGTGATCTACTTAACAGTCGAAAAATGAGTTCCCGATTTCGACCATTACTAAGCCTACGATCCAATATAATTCACTATTGCCGCAGCCACATTTACACCGCTTATTTTTTCAATTCCTTCCAGTCCTGGAGAAGCATTCACTTCTATAAGGAGTAAGCCTCTAGCGGATTGCAATAAATCTACACCTGCTACGCTCATGCCCATTGCCTTTGTTGCTGCAAGGATAAGTTCTTGATCTTTAGGACGCAATTCAATAGATTTTGCTGTGCCGCCTCTGTGTAAGTTGGAACGAAAATCGCCCTGTTTTGCAATACGTTTCATACTGGCTACTATTTTTCCATTTACTACAAAAGCACGCACATCGGAACCGGCTGCTTCTCTAATAAATTCTTGAAGAACAAAAGGTGCTTGCCGTTTAAAGACCTTCAATAAGCGGCGAAGCTCTTGCATTTTCTGTACAAGAAATACTCCATCGCCATGTGTGCTTTCTTCCATTTTTAGAATGACAGGAAAGCGAAATTCTTGCTTAAATAACGTAGCCAAATTCGTCTTTTCATCTATTAAATGTGTTTTTGGGACAGCTAATCCCAAAGCAGCCAATTCGCTAAGACATTGGTATTTATTTCGAACTTTTCTTAGAGCTTCTGAAGAGATGGTAGTAGGCACACTTTGTGCTTCATAGTGCTGAATGACTTGCAGTCCTTTTTGTGTCATATTAGCGGCAATTCTAGGAATAATAGCATCAGCTAAGGATTGGGACTTAATAGTCGTAGAGAATGCAAGACGTTCATAATTTAGTACATCTACCACATGCCCTTTCTTTTGCGCTTCCTCGACTAGGCGACGCGTAGAATATAAGTTTTTATTGAGCGATAGAATATGTAGGTTCATCTTGTTAATGCTGTAATGTGATAATCCTGCAATGTTACAATCCAATAATGCGATAATGCTGTAATGTGATAATATTTTTGCCAAATTAACGCATTCTATCATTTACTGCATTATCACATTGTAGCATTAATTATTTCCCAGAATGCATCCTTATAAGTCGCGCCAATAGGCAAGCGTTGGTCTTTTATCACAATGCGATTCCGTTCTATAAAATCAATTTTTTGAATGGCAATAAGATAGGATTTATGTACTCGTACAAATTGCGAAGCTGGTAAAGTATTGGCGAGATGCTTCATCTTTTCCAGTGTAAGGACTTTTTTATCTTTTAGATGAATACATACATAATCTCCCAAGCCTTCGAGATAGTAAATATCTGCAAGGTTTAGTTTTAAGGTTTTGTAATCGCTTTTCACGAAGATATAATCAGGCGTATTCTGGCTCGACGCATTGTTTGTAATTGCCGTTTGTTCGGCGGTGGCTGCTTGTAGGCGTTGCTTGGCTTTGTTACTTGCAATCATAAAACGATCTAGCGAAATGGGTTTCAGGAGATAGTCTATCACATCAAATTCGTAACTATCTAATGCGTAGGCATCATAGGCAGTGGTGAGGATAATATTGTATTTCCCATTCGCGATTTTCATAAATTGAATGCCTGTGAGTTCTGGCATTTGAATATCTAAAAAAATCAAATCGGGCTTCGTTTCTTCGGCGAATTGCAAGGCTTCTATCGGATTAGAGAAGGCTTTTAGTAATTCCAAACCTTCGGTTTTTTCCACATAATCCGAAAGCAGGCGCAGTGCTAAAGGTTCGTCATCTATAAGGATACATTTTAACATTCGGTGGTGGCAATTTTTAGTTTGATTTTAAATTCGGCTTCCGTTTCATCAATCGCTAAGTTAGCTTTTTCGCCATAAATAAGCGCGAGTCGCTGCTGGATATTTTCTAGCCCAATACCTCCCACTTCATCTTTTTGCTGGGCACGTTTTTCGTTTTCTACTGTGAAAATCAAATCTGTTGCATTCTGCTCCAAGCGGATAAGCATCGGCTTGGACGGATCTTTAAGATTGCCGTGCTTAAAAGCATTTTCTACGAAGGGAATAAATAGGAGCGGTACTATCTTAAGCATTTGCACGTTCTCCGCGATTTGTATATCTAAAGCAAGCTCATAATCGAAGCGCATTTTTTGCAATTCTATAAAATCATACAAATGCGCTACTTCTTTTTTTACGGTTACTTTATCCGCTTTTTCATACAAGCCATAGCGCAATAGGCTCGAAAGTTTCTCTACAGAACGTAGCGCATTATCGGATTTATAATAAATAAGCGAATAGATATTATTTAGAATATTAAATAGGAAATGCGGATTGAGTTGCGAGCGCAAATAGGCAAGTTCTGTCTTTTGGTTTTGAAGAATGAGGGCTTGTTGCTGTGCTTCTTTGTGCTGTGCATATTGAATAAAAAAGAAGACTGTACCGAGACTCATATACAGAATGACATAGTACAAATTATCAAAAATATAGTAGCCCATGCTTGTACCTTCGTTATAGTTTCCTTTTCCGAAAATAGCAAGCCCTCCTACTTCTTGCATTAAATAGCGTATTCCTATTCCAGCTAAGGCTATGACAGGAAGCAAGCCAAAGGAAAGGTATTTTTTTTGAGGATTATAGGTTTTAAAGAAAGCGAGATATGCCCCAAAAGTATAAACCAATAGAACCAACAAAGAGGTAAGTATCAAATAAATATAGTGCGGATTAGAAGTCCATGAAAAAATTTCAGCAAGCGTCTTCGCCCCTAAGAGCCAATCGCGTAGTGGACCTAGCATGAAGTCAAAGGTCATAAAGGCTAAGAATAGATATTTGAGTTGCTGTTTCATTATTCTTTATTTGAAATAGAGGTTAAACATGCTAATTCTAACTCTCACAAGTTAGGTATTCCTTTAGCTTTTAGTCGAATAAAACTCGGCAAACGCCTCCTTCTATCGGTGAACATGCCTTTTTCATCGGTGAACTGAATTCCTAGCCTAAAAGCACTTTACAGAGACATTTCTAGGGTTTACAGATTTCATTTTCAGGGTATTGCAAAGCCGCCTACATTTGTATCAACGATTGAAACAAAAGCAATTTTTGGTAAAAATTAAACTCATAATAAAATGAAAAAATTAAGCATCCTTTTAGTAGCAATATTTAGTGTATGTATGGTATTTGCTCAAACGAATGAAGCACCAAAATCGAAGATTAAAGTCTTGAATATGGGTACCTTCCACATGGGAACAACTTCTGATGCACACAAAACAGAATTTGATGAAAATGATCCTAAAAACCAAAACGAAGCACATGCTATTGCAGCAGCAATCGCCGCTTTTCAACCAACGGTTATCATAGTGGAAACACCGCCTAAATACAATGAGAAATTACGAAGATTGTATACCGAGTATAAAACGAATCCAAAGATGAAATTCGAGCGACCAGATGAAATCGAATTGGTAGCTTATGAAGTGGGTAGGTTGGCTGGT
>CALGLY010000133.1 GCA_937959095.1 uncultured Saprospiraceae bacterium | reverse complement strand
GAATACAGCAATGCGTCGCTATGCAGAAGCGGTGGCTTATCAAGAAGCTCCTTATACGAATACGCTCGAATTTATGGATTACTTAGAGACCGTCACGCCCGATAGTTTGAAGTATTTCGTAGATGATTCCTTCCGTAAAATTGTGCTTTATAGTAGTCGCACGACGGATGCGATCTATAAGAAATTGGACAACGGAAAATACGAAGTGACTTTCCAAGTAGAAGTCGAAAAGTTCGAGGCAGATAGCTTAGGAAAGGAAATCAATGTGCCAATCAATGACTATATCGACATTGGCATTTACCGCGAAGCGGAAGAAAATCAGGAGTTTGGAACGCCTATTTATTTGGAGCGGGTCAAAATCACAGATAAGGAAAATACCTTCACCGTTATCGTGGATGAAGAGCCGTATGAAGCGGGTATTGATCCGCGTTATTTACTGATTGATCGTTTTCCAGATGATAATATGGAGAAGGTGTCTGAAATAGAATGATTTTTTCACTAAAAAATGTAAAAATGGCTGGTTATATTTTTTTATAACTAGCCATTTTTATTAAAAAAAGTAGAATTTGGCTGGATATAAATTATCTTTGCTAATATGCAGCTAATTGGTAGAATACAAGAACGGGCAACTTTTGAACACTGTTTGCAAAGCAGCGAATCCAAATTGATTGCTTTGTATGGACGGCGCAGAGTCGGCAAAACTTTTCTAGTCAGGCAGTATTTTGGTACAACAATTTCCTTTGAAGTAGCAGGTTTGCACAGAGGTAATATGCGTGACCAATTAGAGCATTTTTCCACTACTTTGGCTAAATATGACTTTAAAGAAGCGGCACTTTATCCACCGCAATCGTGGCGGGCTGCCTTTGATTTGTTGGAGCGATTTATCAGTTCTATAGCGCATCAAGATAAAAAAGTAATTTTCCTAGATGAACTCCCGTGGTTCGATACACCAAGATCCAAGTTCTTGATGGCATTCGAGAACTTTTGGAATGCCTATTGCACCAAACGCAATGATATTGTCTGCGTGATATGCGGTTCAGCAGCTTCGTGGATGATAAAAAAAGTGTTGAAAAACAAGGGCGGTTTGCACAATCGAGTAGCCGAAAAAATCCGATTGGCGCAATTCAATTTGTATGAAGTAGAGCAGTTTTTGCAGCAAAAAGACATTCGATGGAGCAGATATGATATTGCACAGCTTTACTTGACTACGGGCGGTGTACCGTACTACTTGGATGCCGTTCGAAAAGGGGAAAGTGTAGTGCAATTTGTCAATCGAGCTTGCTTTGCGAAGGATGGTGTTTTAGCCGATGAATATAATGTTTTGTTCAGTTCCTTATTCGATAATAGCCAACGGCATTATCAAATTGTAGAACTCTTGAATACGAAAAAACAAGGACTGACGCGCAAAACTATTATTGAAAAAAGCAAGCTCGCAAGTGGTGGTACACTCAGTAAAACCCTTGATGAGTTAGAAGAATCGGGCTTTATACAAACGGTAATTCCCTATCAGCATCATAAAACCAAAGTCATGTATAAGTTGGTGGATAATTTTACCCTATTCTACTTGAAATTTATGGAAGGCAATGAACCCAATAAAGTCAAGAACTGGGGCAATATTATCAAATCACAATCGTGGGTGAGTTGGTCAGGCTTGGCATTTGAGCGACTATGTTTTGCACACATCGCACAGATTAAACGCGCATTGCAGCTAGAAGCTATTGAGTGTGCCGTTGCTCCTTGGTCACAAAAAACGGAACTCGGTGGAAGCCAAATAGATTTGCTCATAGACCGTGCTGACCGCGTCGTAAATGTTTGTGAAATCAAATTTGCTAAGGCGGATTTTGTCATTGATAAGGCTTATGCCAAGCAACTTCGCAACAAAATTCAGCACTTTGCTGACTTAGACACGAATAAACGCAAAAATATCTTCCTCACCATGATTACTACCTTTGGCGTGCTTAATAATGAGTATTATAAAGAATTGGTGCAAAGCGAGATGACTTTGGATGATTTGTTTGTGAAGATATGAACATATTTTCAAAAATTATATGCAGCCATTTTTGCAAAAAAAAGCTAAAAATGGCTGCATATAAAATTCCTTCCTTCCCTAAAACTTCCGATAAGGCGCATCCAAAAGCGCATTCGCTTCGGACTCTTCAAACTTCGCCGTTTTAGCATCCCAATGCAGGGTTTGATTCGGAAAACGCCCAGCAATCACGCCTAGCAGAATCGTCTCCGTCAAGCGAGAAGCATAAGAGAAAGGCGCAGTACAGCTATCCTTACCCAAGCAAGTATCTACGAATTGATGGTAGTGTTTTTCGCTTTCTTTGGTATAGTCGCGTGTAGCTGGCGGCGGCGTAGCAGAAAGGTCTAACTCCTTGTAACTACCATCTACTATCAAGCGTGGCAATTCCATAAAGTGGGGAAGTAAAAGTCGTCCTTTTTCGCCCATAAACATTGCACCTTGTTCTGGTAATTCATCGCCATTCGGCAAGACTAAATCTTCGTGGGTATCAGGTGCGCCTACTCCGTCGTACCAAACCCATTTCAGGTTATCTGCCGTGTATTTTGTGCCTGGGAATTCATAAGTCACCACATTGTTTTCTGGAAAGCCAAAACCATTAGGCTTTCG
>CALGLY010000132.1 GCA_937959095.1 uncultured Saprospiraceae bacterium | reverse complement strand
ATGGCTATGTACTAGATCATGGTGTAGTTCGCAGAATTGCGTGTGCAGATGCAGCGGAGAAACTACAGCATATTGATGGTACAGAGACCCGTCAAGATGGTAAGGTATTCACTTCGTATGCTTTAGCAGGTGGAAAAGAGTTTGAACTAGAAAAGCCAGCGATGGTGTATAACTTAGGTAGTGCATCTTGGTTCGATTTTTCTATTTCTAAGAATGTATTCTTTATGATGATAGCAACCTTGCTCATGTTCCTGATTTTTGGAGCAGTGCGCAAAGGCTACCAAAAGAATGCAGGACAAGCACCAAAAGGTATTCAATCGTTCTTCGAGCCACTCTTTACCTTCATGCGTGATGAAGTGGTGAAGCCAAGTATCGGGCCAAAGTGGGAGCGTTATATGCCATTCATTATGTCATTGTTCTTCTTCATTTTATTCTGTAATTTGTTAGGCTTGATTCCATTTATTGGTGGCCCAAATATTACAGGTAATGTAGCAACAACCTTGGCATTAGCATTTTTCACCTTCTTAGTGGTGAACTTTAGCGGTAACAAGCACTACTGGCAGCACATTTTCTGGATGCCAGGCGTACCAAAAGCAATTCGTGTGCTACTAGCACCTATCGAATTTGCGGGTATTTTCATCAAGCCGTTCACGCTGTTCATTCGTTTATTTGCGAATATCACAGCAGGACACATCCTGATTTTGGTATTGGTCGGTTTGATCTTCATAATGGGTAAGATGGGAGAAAGCATGGGCGGCGCTGTCGCAGGTGGTTTGATTGGGTTACCATTTACCTTCGCGATGAACTTCCTAGAGTTGTTCGTGGCATTCTTACAAGCATATGTTTTTGCATTGCTAGCTTCTATCTACATCGGTTCTGCCGTAGAAGAAGGACATCATCATGACGAAGAGCATGATGTGGCGCATGCACATTAATATATACAGATTTGAGATTTACAGATTTGAGACGTGAGACAAACTAAAATTTCCAAAGGAAATTTCTATTGTCTCAAACCTGCCCGACGGCAGGCGGGGCTCACATCTAATAATCTCAAATCTTGAATTGAAATCTTATATCTAACTTTTTATATAAATCTTTATTAAGATGACTGGAAGTTTAGCAGCAATAGGTGCAGGTCTAGCGGTAATAGGCGCAGGCATAGGCATCGGACAAATTGGTGGAAAAGCAACAGAAGGTATCGCACGTCAGCCAGAAGCGGCTGGTCAGATCCAAACAGCGATGATTATCGCAGCAGCACTTGTTGAGGGTGCGGCTTTGTTTGCGATTGTAGGCGCATTCTTCTTGTAGTAATTATTTACTACGCACCGAATAATAATCTAGCCCAGTAGCGGTTGGCTGCGGGCTAGATTGTTCCTTGTTATAGATGTGAGACTATTAGATGTGAGATGTGAGACAAAAAATCTTTCATCTCCTATCTCAAATGTAAAAATCTTATAGAAATGATATTCCTAGCAGCAGAATTTTCTCCGATATTGCCTTATTTCGGTCAGTTCCTATGGACGACGGTGATGTTCTTAATCGTTTGGTTGGTGTTGGGCCGTACTGCGTTCAAGCCAATTCAGAATGCTTTAACAAAGCGGGAAGATGATATTCAGGAAGCCTTAGACGAAGCGAAGAAAGCCCGTGAAGAAATGGCAAGCTTGAAGTCGGATCACCAAGCATTATTGACTCAAGCAGAAACAGATCGTGCAACGATCCTAAAGGAAGCAAAGGAGACGAAAGAAGCTATCATCGCAGAGGCGCGTGACCAAGCAAAAGCAGAATATAAGCTATTGATGGAAAACGCAAAAACAGACATCAAAAATCAGAAAATGGCAGCTATTACAGACTTGAAAAATCAAGTAGGTAGCATGGCGGTAGAAATTTCTGAGAAGGTGTTGCGCCAAACACTAGCAGGGCAGTCTTCACAAGAAGGCTATATCGGCAAGCTAGTAGATGAAATTAAGTTAAACTAAAGATTCAGGTTCAGTCGTCAAGGCTGTTAAATCGCATACCATGTCAAATAAAATAAGCACTCGATACGCAAAATCATTGCTCGGCTTGGCACAAGAGCGCGGCGAACTAGAAAAAGTGCATGATGATGTGCAGCTCTTTTTAGAGATAGCAAAAAATAGAGACTTTAAAACGTTTTTAAAAAGTCCTATTATTAGCCTCGATAAGAAGCGTAGTGCATTGAACGCGATTTTCAGTGGAAAAACTACTGAATTGACCAACAAATTCTTTGACCTTGTACTAGCAAAAAAGAGAGAAGCTGCTTTGCCTGGTATCATGGCGGCATTTGTGGAACAATATAAAGAAATCAAAGGCGTATCTACGCTAAAGATTACAAGTGCAGAACCATTAAGCGATGCTGCGATTGAAAAAATCAAGCAAAAACTTATTGCACAAAAGGCTATTACTACGAATGTAGATTTATCCACAGTCGTAGATCCTAGTCTAATTGGCGGTTTCATCCTAGAATTTGGTAACGAACTCTATGATGCAAGCGTTTCCCGAAAGCTGAAGCAATTGAAAAAAGACTTTACTGGAAATTTATATATTTCTCAGATAGAAAAAAGATAATTGAGAATTGAAAATGGAAAATTGATAATACATATATCATTTTCAATTCTCAATCTTTAATTTTCAATTAATATCAAATTGTTAATTATTAAAAAAGAAATAATATGGCTGTCGCTGTTAAACCTGATGAGATATCTGCAATATTAAAGCAGCAGTTATCCGGTTTTAGTACTGCAACTGAATTAGAAGAAGTAGGTACCGTATTAGAAGTAGGTGACGGTATCGCACGTGTATATGGCTTAACCAAAGCACAAGCAGGTGAGTTGGTAGAGTTTGAAACAGGTGTGCAAGCTATCGTATTGAACCTAGAGGAAGACAACGTAGGGGTAGTATTGATGGGAGCTAGTGATGGAATCCGTGAAGGCGCTAAAGTAAGTCGTACTGGAAAAATTGCATCGCTGAATGTTGGTGAAGGTTTCGTAGGACGTGTAGTAGACGGACTAGGAAAGCCGATTGATGGGAAAGGTGCTATCACTGGTAAGACTTATGATATGCCACTAGAGCGTAAAGCACCTGGGGTAATATACAGACAGCCAGTAAGTGAGCCACTACAAACGGGTATCAAGTCTATCGACGCGATGATTCCGATTGGACGTGGACAGCGTGAGCTTATCATTGGTGACCGCCAAACGGGTAAGACAGCAATTGCAATTGACACCATTCTAAACCAAAAAGAATTTCATGAGCGTGGAGAGACGGTATACTGTGTATACGTAGCTTCTGGTCAGAAAGCATCTACTGTGGCATCTGTGGCACGTATCTTAGAAGATCGTGGTGCAATGGCTTATACCGTTATCGTTTCTGCATCTGCTGCCGATCCTGCTCCATTGCAGTTTTACGCACCATTCGCAGGCGCAGCTATCGGGGAATTCTTCCGCGATACAGGTCGTCCAGCTTTGATTATCTATGATGATTTATCGAAGCAAGCCGTAGCTTACCGTGAGGTATCGCTATTACTACGCCGTCCTCCAGGGCGTGAGGCATATCCTGGTGATGTATTCTACCTACACTCTCGTCTACTAGAGCGTGCAGCGAAAATCATCGACAATGATGCTATCGCACAAGATATGAACGACCTTCCAGAGTCTTTGAAGAAGGCAGGAATCGTGAAAGGTGGTGGTTCATTGACGGCACTGCCGATCATTGAGACCCAAGCAGCCGATGTATCTGCTTATATCCCAACCAATGTAATTTCGATTACAGATGGTCAGATTTTCCTAGAGTCTAACTTATTTAACGCCGGTATTCGTCCAGCGATTAACGTAGGTATCTCGGTAAGTCGGGTAGGTGGCTCTGCACAGATCAAGGCGATGAAGAAAGTATCTGGTACATTGAAGCTTGACCAAGCATCGTACCGAGAGCTAGAAGCCTTCTCTAAGTTCGGTTCTGATCTAGATGCAGCTACCAAAGCAGTACTAGACAAGGGCGCACGTAACGTGGAGATGCTAAAGCAACCACAATACTCCCCAGTATCAGTAGAGAAGCAAATCGCGATTATTTACTTAGGTACAAACAACCTAATGAGTGATGTGCCTGTAAATAAAGTAGTAGAGTTCGAACATACGTTCTTGACTACCTTGGAGCAACGCCATCCTGAGATGTTGGAGTCTTTCAAGACGGTAAAGAAATTGCCGAAAGAATCAACTGATGCTTTAGCGAAGTTGGCAAGCGAATTGTCAGCGAAGTATAAATAAATTGATAATTGAAAATTGAAAATTGAGAATTAGAGCGTCATGTTTATAATTTTCAATTTTCAATTCTTCATTTTCCATTATAAGATATGTCTGGTAAATTAAAAGAAGTACGGGAGCGGATTATTTCAGTAGATAAGACGCAGCAGATTACCAAAGCCATGAAAATGGTGGCGGCTGCCAAACTACGACGAGCGCAACAAGCGATTCAGAAGGTGCGCCCCTACGCCGATAAGCAACAGCAGATGCTTATCAATATCCTTTCTAACTTGGATGGTGATGTGAATACTTCTTTTGGAGTAGAACGCGAAGTGAACAAGGTTTGCTTGGTGGTTGTGACTTCCAATAGAGGGCTTTGTGGTGCGTTCAACACCAATGTCATCAAAGCAGCGAAAGCGAAATTAGAAGGAGACTATGCAGACGTATTCGCGGCAGGCAATGTGACGATTTTACCAATTGGTAAGAAAGCCGCAAAGTTTTTCGGAAAACACTACGGTAAGCAAGTAGAGATTATCGAAGATTATGTTGCTCTATTCGAGGACTTAAGCTTTGATAATGTATCGAAAGTATCGAAGCGATTGATGCAAGCCTTTGCAGATAATCAATTTGATCGCATTGATGTGTCTTACGGTAAGTTTGTGAATGTGGTGACACAGGAAGCTACCGTAGCGCAGTTTTTGCCTGTAGAGAAGATAGAAATAGAGGAAGAAGAAGGGAGCAAGAAAACAAAGGCAGACTACATCTTTGAACCAAATAAAGATAGCTTACTCGACTATTTGATTCCAAGTATTCTGCAAACGCAGTTTCAGAAGTACTTACTCGATACGCATGCTTCGGAGCATGGTGCGCGAATGACCGCTATGGCAAACGCCACTGAAAATGCCGAAGAATTACGTAACGATCTAAAGATCGCTTACAACAAAGCCCGCCAAGAAGCGATTACGAAAGAGATTTCGGAAATTGTAGGTGGTGCTGCTGCTTTGGAAGGGGCTTAATATTAACTTTTCCTTTCTGGTGGTTTCAAAAGCCCTTCGTGTTTTGCGCGAAGGGCTTTTGTGGTTTCTATGCTACCGCAAAACCCATTTCTTTTCTTACAGAAGGTGGCTGAAAAGCAG